>JBMLMS010000504.1:0-2034 GCA_049243925.1 Pirellulales bacterium | reverse complement strand
GCCCTACGAACGCGAGCGTTCCTTGAGGCGGCGGCTGGCCTGCGTGAGCGTGTCGCGCTCGGCGGAGGTCAGGCTCGATTCACCCGAGCGGCTGATCTTTGCGAGGATCCGGTCGACTTCCTGCTGGAGGTCGGCATCGAGCCCTGACGCATCGCGCGGCGGGGCTGACGGCCGCCGCACCGATAGGGTGTCGTCTTCGGGCCGCACCACCCGCATGCGACGGCGACGAAACGTGGCGAGCACGTTCGTGAGGTCGCCGAGTTGCCAGCCGCGCCAGGCATAGAGCAGGCCGAAGATCGCACCGGCCACGTGCGCTACATGGGCCACGTTGCCACCGCCGGCGGCCGCGCCCTCCAAGTCAGACACGAAGTACAGGAGGCCGAGCGCCCAGGCCGGCACCGGGAGCACGCCCCAGAGCAGCACGGTCTGGCGCGGGAAATACCAGATGAAAACCGCGAGCACCGCCATCACGGCGCCGCTGGCGCCCACGAGCGAGAAGTCGGCCGCCTGGAGCGGCTGGCCGACCTGCACGCTCACCAGCCAGGCGATCCCGGAGAGGACGATCGCCGTCATGTAGAAGCGGAAAAACTCGGCCCGCCCCATGATCTCCTCGACCTCGCGGCCGAAGAACCAGAGGGCGAGCATGTTAAAGACGAGATGCCAGGGATTCTGCGAATCGTGCACGAAGCCGTAGGTCACCAGTTCCCAAGCCTTGAGCAGATGCTGGGGGAGGTCGCCTTCGAGCGCGAGAAACCGGTTGACCGGAAATTCGTTCGCGCCCAACAGGTTCGCCACCCAGACGGCGATGTTGGCCACGATGATCGTGAGCACGCCGGTCCATTCCTGGAGAAAGGAGTTGGACGGCTCGGGGCGGTAGTACCGTCGGTCGGAGAATCCCATCACCGGCATCCTAGGACGGGGCCGGTCCCCAGGGCAACCGGTGAGGATCACCCGCCAGCCTGACCGGCGGATGACCATCTGCTAGGCTTCGCGTCCCGGTGGGCGAAGGCACCGGCAAGACCATTCACCACAGACGGAGAGACGGAGCATGGCGACCAATGGCGCGCTCGGCAGAAAGTTGCGGATGGGAATCGTGGGGGGCGGCCAGGGATCGTTTATCGGCCGTGTGCACGTGACGGCGGCGGTGCTCGACAACCGGGCCGAGCTCGTGGCCGGTGCGTTTTCGAGCGACGCCGCCCGGTCGAAGGCCAGCGCCGCCGACTACGCCGTCGATCCGGCGCGGGCCTACGGCTCCTACGAAGATCTGTTCGCGAAGGAGAAGGCCCTGCCGGCCGAGCAGCGGATCGACTTCGTGTCGATCGCGACGCCCAACCACATGCACTTTCCCGTCGCGAAAGCCGCGGTCGAGGCGGGCTTCCACGTGATCTGCGACAAGCCGCTCACGCTGACGCTCGCCGAGGCGGAGGCACTCGCCGAAATCGTCAAGCAATCGAAGGTCGTATTTGCCGTTTCGCACAACTACACCGGCTATCCGCTCGTACGGCAGGCCCGCGAGATGATCCTCTCGGGCGAGCTCGGCGACATCCAGGCGATTCGTGCCGAGTACATCCAGGGCTGGCTGCGGACCAGGCTCGAGGCCGAAGGGCAGAAGCAGGCAGCGTGGCGAACCGATCCGAAGAAGAGCGGCGCGGCCGGCGCCTTCGGCGACATCGGCACCCATGCCTACAACCTCGGCCGCTCCATGACGGGCATCCTCCCGGAGACGATCAGTGCGAACCTCAAGATCTTCGAGCCCGCCCGGGCGCTCGACGACTACGGCCACGCTGTGATCCGCTACCAGAACGGCGCTCTCGGCACCGTGACGGCCTCGCAGATCAGCCACGGCCGCGAAAACGACGTGCGGATCCAGATCGACGGCACCCTCGCGAGCCTCGAGTGGCACCAGGAAAATCCCAACCAGCTCTTCGTGCGGAAAAACGGCGAGCCCCACCGCATCTACACCCGCGACCCCAACGCCCCGTTCATGAACGCCTCGGGCAAGGCCGCATGCCGACTGCCGTCGGGGCACCCTGA
>JBMLMS010000503.1:0-3939 GCA_049243925.1 Pirellulales bacterium | reverse complement strand
CAGGGCAAGGAAGGCCAGGGCAAGGAAGGCCAGGGCAAGGAAGGGCAACAAGGAAAGGGCCCGGAAGGTGGCGCGAAACAGCAGGGCGAGCATGAGCACGCACCATGTGCCGGTGCCGACGGCAAGCCGTGCGGCAAGGAGGGCTGCCCCACATGCAAGGGCCAGGGCGGTGGGCAAGCAGGGGGCGGCAGCGGTGCCGGGGGCGAAAAGCAAGGAGCCCAGCCTGGCGAGCCAGGCGGTGGAGAGCAGGGCAGTGGGAAGCAGGGCGACGGAAAACAAGCTCAGGGTGGAGGCCAGGGATCTGCGGGCGAAGGGCAGGGTGGCAGCGGCCAGACGCAGGGCCAGGAGGCGAGCGGCGCGAGCCAGGGCGAAGGCGAGCCCGAGGGCCAGGCGGCGAATGGCAAGCCGAGCGGCGCGGAGGGCGACGCGAAGCCCGGCGGGCAGCAGCCCGGTGAGCAGGCCGCGCAGACGGAGAAGGGAAGCGAGTCGCAGGGTCAGGAGCAGGGCCAGGGCGCCGGGGGCAAGCAGGGTGAGGGAGCCGCAGGAACGCAGAAGCCGGGCGATTCGCAGTCCGCAGCATCCGGTCAGCCGGGAAGCGGCTCCGGGGAAACAGGCAGCGGCGGCTGGGCTGGCGGCGACTCGGCGAAGCGGCCAGAAGGCCAGTCGCTCCCCGACGGACCTGCGCCCTCGAAGGAGACCGAGTGGGGCGAACAGAATCTGACCAACGCCCGCAACGCGGCCAACCTCGCGCTCGACTATCTGCGGAAGGCGGTCGAATCGGGCGACACGGCAGTGCTCGATCGGCTCGGCTGGACGGCCGACGAGGCGCGGGCCTTTCTCGACCGCTGGCAGAAGATGCGGCAGTTTGCCGCAAGCGCCGATCCGGTCGAGCGTGGCGAGTTTGAGCGGGCCGTGCGGAGCCTCGGGCTGCGGCCCGACGGCGTGAAGAGCTCGCGCGACGTGCCGAGCGACGCGCGGGGCGGGCAGGCCGAGGGGCGGCGCAGCCGCCCGCCGGCCGACTATCAAGAACAGTTCAAGGCCTACACGCAGGGGACGAGCGGAGAATGACGCCGATGTTCGAGGGGCCGAGGTATCTGGTCGCCTTCGGACCGAAGCGCGTGCCCCACTGCTTCACCGACGTGCTCATCTTGGGCGGCGGCCTCGCGGGGCTGCGGGCCGCGCTCGCCGTCGATCCGCGGCTCTCGGTGACCGTCGTCACGAAAAACGACCTGCTGAATTCGTCGAGCCAGTGGGCTCAGGGCGGCATCGCCGGGGTGGTCGACCCCGAAGACCGGTTCGACAACCACGTGGCCGACACGCTCTCCGCCGGCGGCGGGCTGTGCCACGACGACGTCGTCGATTCGGTCGTGCGCGAGGCGCCGGGCCGCATCGCGGAGCTGATCGCCTGGGGCACGAAGTTCGACGAGCGCGACGGCGCGCTCGAACTGGGCCGCGAGGGTGGCCACAGTCACCACCGCATCGTGCACGCGCTCGGCGACGCCACCGGCCGCGAGGTGATGCGGGCGGTGATCGAGCGGGCCCGGCTCCTCGACAATCTCGAGGTCTGGCCCGACACCTTCACGATCGATCTCGTCACCGATGCGGGTGGCTGCCGCGGCGCGCTCGTCTGGAACAAGGCCCACGGCAAGACCCTCGTCTGGGCGCGGCGCACGATCCTCGCCACCGGCGGCGCGGGCCAGCTCTACCGCGAGTCGACGAATCCCGAGGGCGCGAGCGGCGACGGCCTGGCGCTCGCGTGGCGGGCGGGCGCGACGCTCCGCGACATGGAGTTCATGCAATTTCATCCCACCGTGCTCTACATCGCCGGCGGCGCGCGGAGCCTGATCACGGAGGCCGTGCGCGGGGCCGGCGCGTGGCTCGTCGACAAAGACGGCAAGCGGTTCATGCCGGACTTCGATCCGCGGGCGGAGCTCGCCCCGCGCGACGTCGTCTCGCGGGCGATCACGATGGTGATGCACCGCACGCACCATGCCAACGTGTATCTCGACCTCTCGCACCTCGATCCCGAGATGGTGCATCGGCGGTTTCCCGGCATGGCGCAGATTTGCGCGAAGTTTGGCCTCGACCTCGCTCGCGACCGGATTCCGGTGCGGCCGGGCGCCCACTACATGATCGGCGGCGTGGAAGTGGACGCCGACGGCCGCACCGACGTGCCGGGTCTGTTCGCAGCGGGCGAGGTGACGTCGAGCGGCCTCCATGGCGCCAATCGGCTCGCGAGCAACAGCCTGCTCGAAGGGCTCGTGTACGGTGCCCGGGCCGGGCAGGCGGCGAGCGCCGACGTGCTCGCCAGCCCAGCCGCCGACGTGCTGCGCGTGCCCGATCTTTCGAATCCCAGATCGAGCGATGTCAACGGCAGCCTCGACCTCGCCGACATCCGCAACTCGCTCCGCAGTCTGATGTGGCGGCACGTCGGCGTGGAGCGGGCCGGCGAGTCGCTCGCGGAGGCCCTCGACACGGTCGAGGGCTGGTGCCGCTACGTGCTGCCGCTGCAGTTCGCCGACCCGGAGGGCTGGCAGCTGCAAAACATGCTGGAGGTGGCGCGGCTCATGATCCGGGCTGCCCTCGTGCGGCAGGAGACCCGCGGCGTGCACGTGCGCGGGGATTTTCCCCGGGCGGATGATGCCTGGCAGGCACACATCGGCTGGCGGCGTGGCCGGTCAGACGCCCTCATCGAACCGCTCGTCGCCGCGGCGGTGCCCGGCCCCGCGCCGGCTCCCGTGCAACCGGGCAGGGGATTGCGGGATGCCGCGAAAGTGGGCAAAAATTGAAACCGCGTCACAATAGGCCAGCGTGTTTCCGTTTCCTCCCGGTGCCTTCCCGATGACAGAGACCGATTCCGCCGCCGCCATGATCGAGGCCGACGGCCTCACGAAGTATTACGGTCCATTCATCGCCATCGAAGACATCTCGTTTCGCGTGCCCCGCGGCGAGGTCGTCGCGTTCCTCGGGCCCAACGGCGCGGGCAAGAGCACGACGATGAAAATCCTCACGGGGTATCTCGCCCCCACGGCGGGCACCGCCCGGATCGCCGGCCACGATATGTCGACCGACCGGCTCGCCGGCGCCGAGCGGCTCGGCTATCTGCCGGAGAACGGCCCGCTCTATCCCGACATGACGCCCCGCAGCCTGCTCGAATTCTTCGCCGATGCCCGCGGCCTCTCCGGCGACCGCAAACGCGAGCGGATCGAGGCGGTCGTGAAGCAGTGCGAGCTCGGCAGCGTGATCGGCAAGGCGATCGGCAAGCTCTCCAAGGGCTATCGGCAGCGCGTGGGGATGGCGCAGGTGCTCCTCCACGAGCCCGACGTGTTGATCCTCGACGAGCCGACGAGCGGCCTCGACCCCAACCAGATCCGTGAGGTGCGTGAGACGATCCGCCGGCTCGGCGAGAAGAAGACGATCCTGCTCTCCACCCACATCCTCCAGGAGGTGGAGGCGCTGGCCGACCGCGTGATCCTGATTGCGGAGGGCCGGCTGCGGTTCGACGGCACGCCCGCCGAACTGCGCAAGGAAGGCCGCGGGCTCGACGAGCGGTTCTACGAACTCACCCGCTCGGCGTGAGCCGGCGAAACCCCTGCGGGAGCCACGGCCGCGGTCGCAGCCGCCGGAGCCTCCCGCGAGACACCCGAACAACGACGATGGAACGAGGAGCTTTGCAATCATGAAATGGCACGTGCTCGACGCGGTCTTCAAGCGAAACTTCGTCGCCTACTTCTCGAACCCCACGGGCTACGTCTTTATCTGCGTGTTCGTGCTGCTCGGGTCGCTCGCCGCCTTCTGGCCGCCGGAGTTCTTCAACTCGAACCTCGCGAACCTCGACCAGCTCAACCGCTACCTGCCCTTCATCCTGCTCGTGTTCGTGCCGGCGATCACGATGAGCGTGTGGGCCGACGAGCGGCGGCAGGGCACCGACGAACTGCT
>JBMLMS010000502.1:0-6882 GCA_049243925.1 Pirellulales bacterium | reverse complement strand
TCGCGGACCGACGTGAAGTAGTGGTCGAGCCGGGCGCGGTCGGCGGCGGTGAGCGATTTGTCGAGCCGCTTCGCCGGGAGGGCTACGAAGTCGAGAATGCTGCGGCCGGCCTGGAGCGTGGCGACGCGCTCGGCCGTTTCCCGGGCATCGCCCTGGAGGAACATCTGGCGGTAGAGCCGCGCCGGGCTACGCTCGCCGGGGATCGGTGCCCCGCTGCGGGTGAACGACAGGCTCGTGGTGCCGTGGGCCGCCACGGTCAGGGCGAGCGACGCGAACCGCGTCTGGCCCCCGAGCGATTCGGCCGCGATCTGGTCGAGCGAGATCGAGTTTCGGAAGCTGCCACTCGCCGGATGCGGGGCGCCAGTCAAAAAACAGATGTCGGCGGCATGGCCACCGTCCACGAGCGGATGCGCGAGCCCGGAAAACACGGTCAGCCGCTCGCGGAAGGGTGTGAGGCGTTCGAGATACGGCGACGCCTCGTAGTCGCGGCCTGCGGTCGTCGGAAAGAAGTACTGCGGCAGGAGCCCCATCGTCGTCTCGATCGCGAGCAGCCGCCGGGGCGGCCCGACGGTCGCGCCGCGGGCGGTGCCGCGCGACGTGAAGGCTTCGAGCCAGGGGAGCGCGACGGCGACACCCGCACCCCGGAGAAACGTGCGGCGCGAGGAGCTCTGTGGGGCGGAGTGAATCATGCTCGTGAGGCCTCTCATTGCTCGCGGAACAGGCGGCTGGCGACGACTTCCTGCACGAGCGTGCGCACGCCGTAATCGTGGGCCGCTGCGCGGTCCACGATGGCCTCGAGCTCCGCCTGATCGGCGGCGCCGACGGGCGCGCCGGTCGCATACACGACGAGCTGGCGGGCGAGTCCGCGAGCGAGCCGGCGCGGTTCGGCGGCCACGAGCCGCCGAAACTCTGCGAATGACGCGAAGCTGCGGCCGTCGGCGAGCGTGCCCGCGGCATCGATCGCGGCTCCATCGGCCACCGTGCCGGCAGGGGCACCGGCGGGCAGGATCCGGTAGCGGTCGCGCCAGCCGCCGATCACGTCGAAGTGTTCGAGGGCGAAGCCCGGCGGATCGATCGCGGTGTGGCATGCAGCGCACGTCGCATCGGCGGTGTGGAGCGAGAGTTGCTCCCGGATCGAGACGGCGCCGCGCACGTCGGCGTCGACGGCGGGAATGTCGGGCGGCGGCGGGTCGGGCGGATCGTCGAGCAGTTCGCGGAGCACCCACGCACCACGTTTCACAGGCGAGGTCACCGTGCCGTTGCTCGTCACCTTGAGCACGCTCGCCTGGCCAAGCAGCCCACCGCGAGCCGAGTCGGGGGGCAGCGCGACGCGCCGGATCGCCGTGCCGTATATCGGTGGCGATCCAGCGAGTCCGTAATGCGATGCGAGCTGCTGGTTGAGCATGGCGAAGTCGGCGTCAACGATCGTGGCAACGGGCAGATCGCGGCTCAGCAAGTCGCCAAAAAAGGCCCGCGTCTCGGCCAGCATCGAGTCGCGCAGCGAGGGGCTGTATTCAGGATAGAGCGTGGCGTCGGGCGTGGTGACGTCGATCTCACGGAGGTCGAGCCACTCGTCGAGAAAGTGCTCCACGAAGCGCGTGACCTTCGCATCGGCGAGCAGGCGCGCGACCTGTGCGCGGAGCACGGCTGGTTCCCTGAGCTTGCCGCGTCGGGCGAGGGTGCGGAGTTCTTCGTCGGGCAGCGAGTCCCAGAGAAACGAGGTCAGTCGGGCGGCCAGATGCCAATCGTCGAGGGGCCCCGGTGGCCCGCCCAGAAAGAGAAACTCCGGTGCGCAGAGAGCCGCCTGCTCGGCCGTCCGCAGTGCTTTGTCGGGTGGATCGCCCGCCTTGAGCCGGCGGTTGACGAGTGCCGTGTAGCCCGCGATCTCTGCCGCCGTGGCGGGCCGGCGAAATGCCTGGGAGAGAAACGTCGTCAGCACCTGTTTGACGTCGGGCCGTGGCGTGGAGCCGTAGAGCAGTCGATGCCCCTCGGGAGGCCACGAGTCGAACAGCGGGCCTTCGACGTCGAGGTGGTCGAGCGCGACCCCGGGGCCGACATACTCCGCCGCCCGGCCCGGTCGTTCGTAGACCCGCACGGGCGGGATCGAGGCGGCGGTGAACAGGATCTGTTCGCCGGCATTGAGCCAGGTGTCGACCGCGTGCACCTGGGCCGCGAGCGACGGCGCATCGAATGTGCCGAGGAGCCGGTCGTTGGCGTGGAGCGTGACGGCTTCGGGGGCGGGCAGCGGCTCGAGCGTGCCCTTGTTCCACCCGAAGCTCCACACCGAGAGCTTGAGGCGGTAGCGGCCGCTCTGCGGCACCGTGAACGACGTGAAGAAGAGCGCGAAGTGGTCGGTGGGGCCTTGGCGGCGGAAGACGCCGACGGAGTGGGGATAGGGAAACAGCCCGAGCCCCTCGTAGTGCTTGAGCTTGTGGGGCAGCGGCCCGCTGACGATGGGCAGCGCCGCGGTGTCGTAGCGGCCGTCCTTGAGAAACACGGCGTCGCCTTCGAGGAGCGCGAGTTTGAAAAAGTCTTGCGCTCCCGGAAGCAGCCGTTCGCTCACGGGCCGCGGCGGGGAGGCATCGCGGCTCGTGGCCGCAAGCAGGGCCGTGCCGGCTGCAGCATGCCAGGCTGTGACATGCACCGGCGACACATCGAGCGCATCGGCGGCGCGGTCGAACCCGTGGGCCCGGCCGTCTTCGGGCAGCATGTCGCGCACGGCGAGGCCGGGGAGGTCGAGCAGGTCGCGGAGCGTGTGCTCGTATTCGCGCCGCGTGAGCCGGCGCTTGAGCGCGCGGGCCTCGTGCGACGCCGTTTCTGGTGCGCGATCGTCAGCCGCGATGCAGGGAATCACCGCAGCGATGACCGCGCATAGCAGCCCGGCCCGTGTCCCCGCGCGCGTTCCCGACATCGTGCCTGCCCTCCCCCGCCCTCTC
This sequence comes from Pirellulales bacterium, assembly GCA_049243925.1. Classification (GTDB taxonomy): domain Bacteria; phylum Planctomycetota; class Planctomycetia; order Pirellulales; family UBA1268; genus RGVT01. The sequence continues at coordinate 3,946 of JBMLMS010000502.1, read as the reverse complement.
CCGTGAATCGGCGATCATCGCCGGCAGGACCGCCCCCGTCGGTCCATGCCGCGCCAGGCCGCAAACTCGCCGCAGATTCCGGCAATGGGCGCAGACTGCGGTTCCGTTGCGGCGCTGTCGCCAGCGATACTGCCGGTCGCCATGCGCGGTGACTCCAGCCCATCCAGCGTCGTTTCGGGATCCGTGCAACGCATGCCGAGCGTGTGGGTCGCGCTCAGCGGCGGTCTCGGCAATCAGCTCTTTCAGTGGGCCGCCGCACAGTCGCTCGCGCTCGACTGGGGCGAGCCGGCAGCCATGCTCGACCTCCGGCTCTATGAACGCACGCCGTGGCGCCGGGCCTTCCTTGCGGTTCGCGGCGCCGTGTGGCGAGTGCTCGCTGGCCGTGATGCGCACTTTCGCTATCGGATGCTCGAGCGGCAGAGCGAACTGGCCGGCGTGGGGATCGATCCCGCTCCCCTGCCCACCCCACGGCCCACGGTCGAGGATCTGCGGCGGGCGTGGCGTGATCCAGACTGCATGACGGCAGGCGGCCGGCGGGTGGTCCGCGACACGGCCGAGGTCGACCGGGCGCGGCCGGAGCCGGTGCTGCTGGCCGACTGGCTCCAGTCGGAGCGGCACTTCGCGCATCGTGCGCCCGCCATCCGACGGCTGCTCGACGTGCCGTATACCTCGCCGGCGTTCGAACGCTGGTGCGACCACCTCGCCGCGCCGGAGGCCGTGGCGGTGCACGTGCGGCGCGGTGATCTCTTGAAGAAACGCAACCACGTGTTCGCCGTCCAGTCGCCACGGTACTACGAAGAGGCTGCGCGGCTCGTCGCCGAGCGGACCGGGGCCGATCACTTTTTCGTGTTCACCGACGATCCTGCGTGGGCCCGCGCCGAGGTCCGGCTGCCGGGTCGCACGACACTCGTGAGCGGCCCCGAGGGAGGCTCGGCGGTCGACGACTTCCGGCTCATGAGCCTCGCGCGGCACATCGTGATGGCCAACAGCACGTTCTCGTGGTGGGCGGCCTGGCTCGGCGAACGGCCCGGCTCATGCGTCATCGCGCCGGCGGCCTGGAACTACGACGGGGGTCGCCAGCCGGAGTTGGTGCCATCACGCTGGATGATTCTCGATGTCCCGCCGCTGGCGGTGCGGTGAGCGGGGCATCCGGTCGCTCCGACTTGCCTTTGCACGCGGGGGGTCTACCGTTCCCGCGAGGTCTTTTTCCCATCGTGAGGAGGTTCTGCAATGCGAATCTTGGGTGTTTGCGGCGGTGCCGCAGTGGTCGGTATGGCGGTGCTCGGTGCTTCTGCGGGCGCGGCCCCGCCCTGCAAAGGAAGCCAGGGGACGGTGGTTCAGCATGGCCGCGTGGTGCAGCATACGGTCGTTCACGAGCGGGTGATCTCGTCGACGCCCGTCGTGCGGGAAGTTGCGATGGCCCAAGTTCCTGCCGACATCGTCGACACCGCCGTGGGGGCGGGCACGTTCAAGACGCTGGCGGCAGCTCTCGGGGCGGCCGATCTGGTGGCCACGCTCAAGGGCGCCGGGCCCTTCACCGTGTTCGCACCCACGGACGAGGCGTTCGCGAAGTTGCCGGCCGGCACGGTCGAGACGCTCCTCAAGCCTGAAAACAAGGAGAAGCTCAAGGCGATCCTGCTGCTCCACGTGGTGCCTGGTTCCGTGATGGCGGCCGACGTCGTGAAGCTCAAGGAAGCCAAAACCGCGGGCGGGAAGACCGTGATGATCTCGACGGATGGCGGCGTGAAGGTCGGCACGGCCACCGGCATGGCCAACGTCGTGAAGACCGACATCAAGGCCAAGAACGGCGTGATCCACGTGATCGATGCGGTGATTCTGCCCTGAGTGAGAGCGTCTACGCGACGCCTTCACACACCGCGGCCAGACTGACAAACGGCCGCGCCACTCGCATCAGCGGGCGGCGCGGCCGTTCTCGTTTCGACCTCAGTACCCCCACGGGGAGTCGAATTTTTGCAGAATCCTCCGGAGATACCGCAGTCGAGGAAAATTCCGGACCAAATTCCAGACCAGTTGGGGTGGCCCCCGACGTCGGGAACCGCGAAATGGTTTACTGGGCGTTTGAGTTAGGAATCGGTGGCCCTGAGAACGTCCCGCAGGGCCTCGATCCCGGCTGCGTGCTTCGCCGGATTCTGGGAGCGGAGTTTCTGGATGTTGAGCAGCTTCCAACGCGGGGCGGGGAGCAGTTCAGCACCCGACGCGGGAAACAGCGACCAGTCGGGGCGCCCTTCCTCGAAGCCCACCAGGAATATCCGCTCCGTCAGGGTCAGCGAGGCCCTCACCGCGGCCGTCAGCTCGGCAAACGTGGCTTCGTGAACGGTGTAATCGAACGGCAGGAGTGTCATGCCCGCGAACTCACCGGCGAAAGTCTGCCGCTGGTCTTTGGCCTCGGGATTCAGTAGTTCGGCAATCGGCCGGCGATGGCCGATCAGATTCATGAGCAGCCCGGCCCGTACGTCGTCCCGGAATCCCTCCACGTCAAGCAACTGCCGGACATCGAACAGGTCTCGCGGGTGCTGGCGGTCGAGGGCCGCCGACACCTTGCCGCCGAAGAGTTCTGCGTGTGACACGACCGGAACCTCGACGAACGACTCGAACACCTCCTGGACGGCGTCGGTGCAGGCGAGTTTCCGGACGGGCCACAGGGCTCCGCGCTGCAGCGGATTGACCTCGACCTTCACACGTGCCCTGCCCCGCTGGCAGTGCACCTTCACCTCCATGTCGTCGCCTTGAGGCACGAGCGTGAGCCGGGCGCCCGGTAGCCGGCGTTCGGCCTGCGCCTTGATGCGGGCCAGCGTTGCTGAGATACCCGCCAGCGATGCGGCGCGGTCCTCCAGCGGCAGGTAGGTCAGATCGATATCGACCGACAGCCGGGGCATGTCGCGGACGAAGAAATTGATCGCCGTGCCGCCCTTGAGGGCGAAGGCCGACTCCTCCGCGATGAACGGCAAGAGGTCCAGCATGAGCCGCACCTGCTCGCGATAGGCCTCGTTCATTCGCGCACCAGAGCCCTGGGTACGACGAGTTCATACTTCGCCACGTAGGCCCCCTTGGGAACAAGGCTCCGGGCGCCCCGGCCAAGATCGATCCGGCCTTGGTCGAGCCTGGCAAACACGGGAAGCGCCGCCCGCTCGGCCATGAACATGAACAGCCGCTTCACCTTGATCGACGAACACGCCTCGAGCAGCGACTGCATCACCTTCGGCCGCAGTGTCCGCAGGTTCTCGAGCAACCCGTACGATTCGACGAGATCCATGCGCTCGGGTGCCAGGAAAAGGCACTCGAGGATCGCCCGTTCCGGCGCAGACGCGAGCAGAGAGAACCCGCCGAAATCCCGAGCCCGGACAGCAACGCCGGCCGGAAGAAACTTCGATGTCACGTGCATCACCCCCGCCGGCCAGCGATGCTTCCGAAACCAGAGCGGCGGCCGTGCGCCGGGTGCGGAGAACAGCCAGACCGGCTCGCGCCCGAGGCGGGCGAACTGCCCCGCCCCCTCGGCCGCGAGTGCCGTGAGTCCACCGACGTGTACAGCCAGACCGTCTTGTGCCTGAAGAGCGTGGAGGGCGCCCTGCCACGTCGGCGTGTCACCAGCCCGCTTGAAGGCTCCGGCCCCGACCGACTCGAGCCACCCGCTGGCTACGTACTTCTGCGTGTGCTGCGGCGTGATTCCGAGGGCGGCCAGCGCCGACCGCGTCACCACCCCGTGCCGCGGCAGGGCATGGACGAGAGACTTTATTTTGGAATCGCTAGATATACCCACGGTATATTTCTAGCATCCGAATCAAAGTCGGTGCGATTCATTTCCCGCCTCAAAAGCAAAACGGCCGCGCCGCTCGCATCAGCGGGCGGCGCGGCCGTTCTCGTTTCGACCTCAGTACCCCCACGGGGAGTCGAACCCCGGTTTTCGGACTGAGAACCCGACGTCCTG
>JBMLMS010000501.1:0-16031 GCA_049243925.1 Pirellulales bacterium | reverse complement strand
GACCGGAACGCCGGCTTGGGGTTCCCGAACCCGCATCTAAATCGTAGCCCGGAAATCGAACCTCCGCGCTCCACGTGTTTACGTGGAGTGGACCCGCCCGCCGCCGGCCATAGGATCGTCGAAGAACGGATTTTCAGGGCTTTTCACTCCTTTTCGGAATTGCTGCGTTCGTGCTTCCGCGCAAGCCCTCTTCGTTCGCTGCGGGAGACATCGTGGCTCGACACGCTCGGAACATGCTGCTTCTCGCATGCGCGGGGCTCATCGCGGCGCTGCCCAGCGGGCTCACCTGCGCCGAACTTCCCCGGTTCAGCGTGCCGGGCTGTGAGCACGAGATGGCGGCCCTGAACGCCTTGCACGAGTTGCACCACGACGCCGCGTTCACACACTGCACGCTCTGGGACCCTTGGCTGCCGATGGCCACCGTCTGGGCCTCGAAGGAGAAGCGGGCGCAATACCGCGCGGCGTTTCTCGATCGAAAGATCGACGCCGAGGGCTACGTCGCGATGCAGCAGCACCGCGGCGGGGCGCACAGCGACGGCTGGCCCTTCCCCGCCTGGGGGCAGTGCGGCGGCGCAGGGTTTTACTTCTCGGCCGCTGACGAGGCGTTTGCGATCCAGATGCTGCGAATGAAACGGCTCACGAGCACCGAGGGCTGGGAGATCGACGGCGCCGACGTGCTGGGCATCGATCCGGTGGCCGGGCTGAGGCTGAAGGCCACGAAGGACGTGGTCACGATCACCACGCCACCCTTCCGCTGCGGCACGATCGTGGCGCCGTTCGCACGGCTGGAGTGGGCGGCCCGCGGATTGAAGCCTGAGTCGCAGGCCGGCATCGAATGGCTGTTCGACGGCGAGGCCAGCTGGCCGGCGGGCCGCACCGTCGCCTTCCCGCCGCCGCAGGACATGCAATACGCCAATGTGCCGCTGTACCGCCAGAAGGGCTATGCCGGCCTGCTCACCCGCTACCGCGTGCGGCTCGACCATGCCGCGGGGGCCGAGATCGATCTGAGGTCGATCATCACCGCCATCGACACCCGCCATCCGATCACGAATCCACACTTCATCCGCGGCTGCTGCGACTACGTCGCCTGGACGGGCGACCTCGACTTCCTCCGGCACACCATCGGCCGCATGCGCCGCGCACTCACCTACGCCCTCGACGAGTTTCGCGTGCGGCAGGAAAAGCACGTGTTCGTGCCCTGGGTGGGGCACGACGGCCGCAGCGGGATCGCCATCGGGCCCGACGGCAAGAAGTCGGTCCGGCTCGGCCTCGGCGTGGGCAACAACTACTGGGATCTTCTGCCCTTCGGCGGCCACGACGCCCTGGCGACGATCTATCTTCACGACGCCCTGCGCGGCCTGGCATCGCTCGAGGAGAGCATCGCGAAACATCCCGAATGGAACATCCCCGCCGACCCGGCTCCGCACGATGCGTCGGCACTTCTGCAACTCGCCGACGAGGTCCGGCAGGATTTCCAAACCCGCTTCTGGAATCGCGACACGGGCCGCTTCAACGGCTGGATCGACGTCACGGGCCGCCCCTGCGACTACGGCTTCACGGTCGTGAACCTTGAAGCCGTCTACTACGGCCTCGCCAGCGACGAGCAGGCGCGGAGCATCTTCGACTGGCTCGACGGCCGGCGCGAGGTTGCCGGCGACACCTCGCGCGGCGCCGACATCTACCACTGGCGGTTTGCCCCGAGGGCCACCACGCGGCGCAACGTCGAGAACTATGTCTGGGCGTGGCGCAATCCCGAGCAGGTCCCGTGGGGCGGCCAGGTGCAGGACGGCGGCGCGGTGCTCGGGTTCAGCTATCACGACCTCATGGCGCGGCTGAAGACCAACGGCCCCGACGACGCGTGGAAGCGGCTGCGCGAGATCCTCGCCTGGTTTCGCGAGGTGCAGGCCGAGGGGGGCTACCGCGCCTACTACGCCAAGCCCGGCCGGGGCACGCTGCAGGGCGGCGGAACGGCGGGCGGGCTGGGGCTGGATCACGAGTTCATGGAGAGCGTGCTCGTGCCCCAGGTCATGCTCTATGGCTTTCTGGGGTTCCGGCCATCAGCCGAGGGCTATCGCATTGAGCCGCGTCTGCCCGCCGGTTGGCCTTCGCTCACCGTCACGGGGATCCGGTTTCACGACCAGGTGCTCGACGTCACCGCCCACGCCGATGGCCGCGTCGAGGTCACCCCTGAGTCCGCAAGCCGCCTGGCGGACACTCGCCCCGAGGCGGGGCGACGCCCGTGAGCCACGGCGTGTTCAGCCGCCGTCGCTCGGGCTGACCGACACGAGCCGGTCGCGCATGGCACGGGCCACGGCCGCAGCCCGGCTGTGAACGCCCAATTTCTCGAACAGTGATCGGGCATACCCGTCGACGGTGTGAAAGCTGATGCCCAGCCGCTTGGCGATTTCCTTGTTCGTGAGGCCATCGACGAGGAGTTGCAGGAGTTCCTGCTCGCGTGGAGCCAGTCGAACCTGGGCGGTCGGAGGCGTGAGGGTGGCGAGCAGTTGGAGCACCCGCTGGGCGACGCGCGGCGACATCGGCACACCCCCCTCGTGGGCCTCGCGCACCGCCGCCACGATCTCACGCGGCAGCGCAGACTTGAGCAGGTAGCCGCAGGCGCCCGTCGTGAGCGCGCCGGAGATCTTTTCCACGTCTTCGAACACCGTGAGCACGAGCACCCGGCAGCCAGGATGGTGGTCGCGAAACCCCCGAATCACCTCCAGGCCATGCGAGCCTGGCAGACCGAGATCGAGCAGCAGCACGTCGGGGGGCGGCGCCGCCTGCCCGTCGAGAAACTCGAGCATCGTCTCGGCCGTGGCAAAATCCTGCTCGACGACGATCCCGCGGGCATTGCTGAGCAAGCGGCGCACACTCCGCCGGAACGGCTCGTGATCCTCGAGGATCCACACGCGGACATCGGCGTCGTGTTGTGCTGGCTTTGCTGGTGGCACGGTATCCTCACGCGGGGAGATGCAGGCGACGGTGCGGCACGCGCAGCCGGATGGTGGTGCCCGCGCCGGCGGCAGACTCGACCGTCAGCGAGCCGTGCAGTTTCGCCGCCCGCGCGGCGAGATTGGCCAGCCCGTGGCCCCGCGACGCGCGAGTGGGATCGAAGCCGACGCCGTCGTCCCGGACGACGAGTTCGACGTTCCTCGGATCCATCGCCACCCGCAACGTCACCTCGGATGCCTTCGCATGCTTGGCGACGTTGCGGAGGATCTCCTTGGCGACGAGATACATCTCCCGGCGCATCGCGAGATCGGGCGCAGGGGCCTGATCGTCGCGCGTGGCCTCCACCACCACCCGAGCATCGCGAAGCGACCGGCGGGCCATCTCGGCGATGACGTTCACCCAGTCGGCATGATCCCCGCCGCTTCGCGGCGAAAGCATCTCCACCATGTCGCGCATCGAAGCGGTGCTCTCACTCGCCAGCTGCTCGATATCGGCCACGTCCTCGAGGGCCGCCGACATGTCGGCGCCGGGGCGTTGGCAGTGCTCCGCCAGAAATCGGCTGATCATCGCGATGCTCGCGAGGTTGGAGCCGATGTCGTCGTGCAGGTCGCGGGAGATCCGCTCACGCATCTGCCGGGCTTCCAACCGAAACCGCCGCCACTGCCAGGCTGCGAAACCGCCCCCGAGGGCGATCATGCAGGCCCCCAGGGCGATGGACGTGCGCAGAGCCCAGGCTGCCGCCCGAGCCCGGAGCACATCGCGTCTTTCGAACAGGCCCGACTGTTCTTTGAGCACCTGATCGCGGCGCACGAGTTTTGGAATCCATTCCGGCAGTTCGACGAGCCGCTTCTCGAAGGCGTAGCCATCGGTCAGCGCGGCGGGGCTCCACCCCGGCTTGTCCTCGGAATCGGTCGCCTCGACCGGTCGCCCCAGCGCGACGTTCGTGTCGCCGCGGTACACCTGCACTTCAGAAAGCGCGAACAGAAAATTCAGCCAGTGCGGCCAGAGCGTGATCGCCGTGACCCGGACATAGCGGAAAGGTTCGCGGTGGTGGCACGGCACAACCACGAGATTGTCCTCGGGGGCGACCCGGGCCCGCTGCGGATCGGGCATGAGTGATCGGGCGTCCGCGAAGTCGGGATTTGCCGAGACGTGCACGGTGAATCGCTGCGGAAAGCCGTAGGACGCGTCGGAGAGCAGGCCTTCCTGACAGACGGGCACGAGCCGGACCTCGTCGATCGTTCCAGGCTCTCCGAGATCGATCGTGAGCGCTTTGTGGGTCTCCCCCGCAGGCTCGGCGCGGCTCTGGTAGCCAAAACTCGCGGAGCCTTGGCTCACCACCGGGAGGCCCTGCGGCGTCCGCATGTCGATGACCTGCGCTTCGGTGATGTCTGGATTGCGCTGGGGATGGCTCGCCGTCACGGTGCCCTCGATCGCCACGTTGCGATTGCCGTCGAGGAGCATGATCTCCGCCATGGCGAGCGTCGAAATCACGTCGTTCTGCCACGACTTCACGACCTCGAGCCTGATGCTCGACACCTCCCGCCGCGGCCCGGGAATGACGACCGGAGTAAGCCCGGGGTTGGGAACGTCTGCCTGCGACCTGTCGGCGACCACGAGCCGCGTCGCATCGTCTCCGGCGTCGGCGACCACGCGATACCGTTTCGGAAACCCGAAGCCTTCGATCGGTCGATTGGTGCCGAGCCGAACCCGGGGAAACAAAACTACGGTATCGATCCTGCGGGGCTCGGGAAACGAGATCTCGAGCCAGGGAGGATCCGACCCCGGCAACGACGGGGTCATGATGAATCCTTGTTGGATATAGCTCGGGGTGCGGGGCGCCGGCGGCAGCGTCGGCAGTTCCTCGGCGAGTTCCGCGAGCCGCGTCTCGACCGCGCCACGCTCAGGATCGAGCCAGCGAACGAGGTTGTCCATCAGGCCGGCAGTGGCCGCGCTGCACGCAAGTGCGGCCACCACTCCGATTGCCGTTCCCAGTCGTTCACGCCAGCGCATGGAAAACCGTCCGAGGAAAACCGCCCATTGGATTCCCCGATTCTAGCGAGTCGTCACGCCGGCCTGCGCGCCGTCGGCGGTTTGATCGGCCGACGCTCCCGCCCCTCGCCGACCCACGCATTCACGTGGATTTGGCCGGCTGTCGTGATCCGTACACTTATACTGGGCGGGATCACTGCCGAGACCGTCGTAGAACTCCGTGCACCACCACGCCTAGAAGGGCACGCCCCCGTGATGAGCAACCGCAAGACGGGCTTCACGTTGGTGGAGCTGCTCGTCGTGATCGCGATCATCGGTCTCCTGATCGCCCTCCTCCTGCCGGCCGTGCAGACCGCCCGGGAGTCGGCAAGGCGGAGTTCGTGCATGAACAACCTGAAGCAGATCGGGCTGGCCATGCACTCGTATGAAAACGCCGAGAAATCCTTTCCTCCCGCATACACGGGCACCACCAGTGCCGAATGGTCGTGGGGCACGTTTATCCTGCCGTATGCCGAGCAGACCACGATCTACGATCGATTCAATCCGCTGAACGTGACGCTCACAACGTTTCTCTCGTCGGCCGGGGCCGTCGAGGCCCTCCAGACAGCGATGCCGGCGTATCGCTGCCCGTCCGATTCGAAATTCAAGCCGGTGTTCGACCCGACGGTCATGACCGCAAACGGAGCAAGCACCCAGCGTATGATCGGCCCGGCCCCGTCCCTCGCGACCGCCATGTCGAGCTATGTTGGCAACAACACATCGCGACGGCCGACAGATCAGGGTCGCATGTCTGGAAATCCGAGCGATGGTGCCAACGGCATTTTTTGGCGGTCATCCAATCTCCAGACATCGAAGATCACCGATGGCCTCAGCAAGACGCTCATGGTCGGCGAGCGAGCCACACAGGAGATCGGGCCCGCCTTGGCGTACGCCGTGAATGCAAGCAACGAGCGGTTGGGGGTGTCTGGATGCCTGGGGGGCGCGCAGCAACCCCTGAACCACCCCAACGGCCTCTACGGCTACTCGAGTGAACACCCCGGCATGATTCAGTTCCTCTTCTGCGACGGAGCGGTCCGCGCGATTTCGGAGATCATCGCTCACACGCTGCGAACCGAATTCACCAAAACCGGTGAACTGCCTGCCAATGCGTCCACGTTCGAGAAACTCACGGCCCGGGCCGACGGGCAGGGAACCGGGGGATCAGATTTCTGATGACACACACGGTCTTCGAGCACGCATCATCTGCTTTGACTTTCCGCGGCGATCGATCCCTCATCCCGTCTGTCACCGCGATCATCTGCATTGGCATGGCCGCGGGATGCTCTTCGCGGACGGCCGGATATCCGCCGCTCGGTGAGGTTTCGGGCGTCGTGACGATGGGCGCCACGCCATTGGCGAACGTCACCGTGATGTTTCAACCACCCACAGGCCGAGCGTCGATCGGCGACACCGATGCGAAGGGGCGCTACCGACTGGTCTTCACGTCGGCGGCCTTCGGCGCGATCGTGGGGCCGCATCACGTGTCGGTGGAGCCGACGGCGGGCGTCGAGCAACCGCCTGGAAAAGGACTGACGACCGTGGTGGAATGCGAGGCGGAGGTGGCGGCCGGCGCCAACGAGATCGATCTCGTCATCGAAAACGGAGTGCTGGCGGCGCGGCCGCGGTGAACGATGCGTCGCTTCAGCGCGGGGCGTTCCGAGTCCACGCCGCTCCTCTTTGAACGATGCCGGCGAATACCCGCTCGCGCACGCCGCGAGCGGCCGCGGGACCGCCGCGAGCGACACTGGACCAAACGTGCATGAACAACGACGCGACGATCACGAAACTCCTCGCGGTCGCCTGGCTCTGGGCCATCGCCGCCGTGCCGGCGCATGCCGGGGAGCCGGCACGGCCGAACATCGTGTTCATCCTCGCCGACGACATGCGGTGGGACGCGATGAGCTGCGCCGGCAATCCGCTGCTCCGGACGCCCCACCTCGATCGCCTCGCCCGCGAGGGCCTGCGATTTGACAACGCCTTCGTGACCACGCCGATCTGCGCCACCAGCCGCGCCTCGATCCTCACGGGGCAGTACGCCCGGCGGCATGGCGTGCACGACTTCCGGACGCCGCTGGCGGACCCGGCCGCCACCTACCCGCTGCTCCTGCGGCAGGCGGGCTATTTCACTGGATTCATCGGCAAGTGGGGCGTGCACGCGGAGGTCAAAAGCGAGTTCGTCGACTGGACGGGGCGGTTCGACTTCTGGGCCGGCGACATGAACCAGACGCTCTACTGGCACGGCCGCGACTGCGCGTGGGTGGTGAGCGACGGCACGAGCGATCGGGCGACCGCCTTTTGCACCTGCGGGGCTGAGGCGCGGCACGCCGAGGGCGTGCGGGGGACGGGGCCCCATCCCGCGCTCCGGGAGCCACTCCACGCCGAGACGGAGATCGTGCCGGCGCAGGTCCGCTCGTTTCTCGACCAGCGCGATCCACACAAGCCCTTCTGCCTGTCGGTGAGCCTCAAGGCGCCGCACGGCCCGTGGAGCGGCTACGCGCCGCGGTTCGCGGGCGACTTCGCGGGGGAATCGGTGCCCCGCCGGCCGAGCGTCAACGAGGCCGATGCCCTGCGGCAGCCGGCGTTTCTCCGCCAGTCGCTCGGATCCGCGCTGGGCCTGTCGTACGCGAAAGACACGACCGGGGGCGGACCGCGCGACCAGGCCCTCCGGCAATACTACCGGCTCATCCTCGGCGTCGATTACTGCGTGGGCGAGGTGCTCAGCGAACTCGAGGCCCGCGGCCTGTCCGGCAACACGGTGGTCGTGTTCAGTTCCGACAACGGCCACTTTGCGGGCGAGCATGGCTTCGCGGGCAAGTGGCTCCTGCACGAGGAGTCGATTCGCGTGCCGCTGCTGGTGCTCGATCCCCGGATCCCGGCCGCTCGGCGCGGCACCGTGTGCGACGCACTGGTGCTCAACATCGACCTGTGCCCCACGTTCCTGGAGTGGGCGCACGTCGCGGTGCCCGCGGGGGTGCAGGGGAAAAGCCTCGTGCCCTTGCTCGACGACGCCGGGGGCGGGGAGGCCGCCGCGCCGTTCCGCGACGGCTTCTTCCTCGAGCACCTCTACTCCCACGGCAAGGCGGCCCCCTCCCGCATCGAGCCCTCCGAGGGCTACCGCACCCGCGACGAGAAGTACATCATCTACATCGAGCAGCAGGGGCCCCGCCGCGAGCAGCTGTTCGCCCTGCGGGACGATCCCGACGAGCTGCACGACCTCGCCCGCGAGCCGGAATCGCAGCCCCGGCTCGAGCGGCTGCGAGGGCGACACCAACGGAGCCGGAAGGATCTCGAATGAAGAGCAGGTCGCTCGGAACGCTGCTGGCGGTCGCCTGGCTCTGGGCCATCGCCGCCGTGCCGGCGCGTGCCGACGAGCCGGCACGGCCGAACGTCGTGTTCATCCTCGCCGACGACCTCGGCTGGAGCGACGCCACGCTGCACGGCACGACGACGTTGTACGAAACGCCCAACATCGATCGCCTGGCCCGCCGGGGGATGACGTTCACGCGGGCCTACTCCGCCAGCCCGCTCTGCTCCCCCACGCGGGCGGCCGTCCTCACCGGGATGAGCCCGGCCCGCCTTGGCCTGACGTCTCCCAGCGGCCATCTGCCGGCCGTCGTCTTGAAGGCAAGGCCAGGCAAGACCGCCGCTCCGGGCCGCAAGAGCGTGCAGCCGGAAACGGTGACGCGGCTCGACACGAGCCACCGCACTCTGGCCACGGCCCTCAAGGAGGCGGGCTACGCCACGGGCCACTTCGGCAAATGGCATCTCGGCCCGGAGCCCTACTCACCGCTCCAGCATGGCTTCGACGTCGACATCCCGCACTGGCACGGCCCCGGCCCGGCCGGCCACTACGTCGCGCCGTGGGCATTCCCGGCATTCAAGCCGCGCACGCCCGGAGAGCACCTCGAGGACCGGATGGCGGACGAGGCCGTGGCGTGGATGGAGGCGCACAAAGACGAGCCCTTCTTCCTCAACTACTGGATGTTCAGCGTGCATGCGCCCTTCGATGCGAAGGAGGCGAACGTCGCGCGGCATCGGGGGCGGATCGATCCCCAGGACGCCCAGCGCAGCCCCACCTACGCCGCCATGGTCCAGAGCATGGACGACGCCGTCGGCACGCTGCTCGACGCGCTCGACCGGCTCGGCCTCGCCGACAAGACGATCGTGATCTTCACCTCCGACAACGGGGGCAACATGTACGACGAAGTCGACGGCACGACCGCCACCAGCAATCGCCCGCTGCGGGGCGGCAAGGCGACGATGTATGAAGGAGGCACTCGCGTACCCTGCGTGATCGCCTGGCCGGGCAAGACGACGCCCGGCAGCCGCAGCGAGGCACTCGTGCAGAGCGAGGATTTCTATCCGACGCTGCTCGCGGGTCTTGGCCTCGAGCCCGCCGCGGGGCAGCGGTTCGACGGCGCGAGCCTGCTGCCGGCCCTCGCCGGCGACCCGCTCGCCGGCAGGGCGATCTTCCAATACTTCCCGCATGACCCCGTGGTTCCCGACTGGCTGCCCCCCAGCGTGTCGGTGCACTGCGGCGACTGGAAACTGATCCGCATCTTCCACGGCGGCGAGGCGGGAACGCATGACTACCGGCTCTACAACCTCGCGGACGATCCCGGTGAGCAGAACAATCTTGCGGCCGCCGAGCCACAACGCGTGGCCGACCTCGATGCCCGGATCGGCGCCTTCCTCTCCGAAACCCGGGCTGTGCTGCCCGTGCCCAATCCCGCCTTCGATCCGGCGAAGTATCGCCCCGGCCGCATCGGCAAGGTGCCGCCCAAGCCCGGGGCGGAGGAGCCGCGGTTTCTGTGGACAGAGCTGGTGAAGCAGGACGATGCCGACCGGCACGTCGCCTTCCGCGGCACGTTCGAGCTCGACCGCGAGGCCGACGTGGAGTTTCGGCTGCTCGGCGCGGCCTGGTTCGTGGCCTGGCTCGACGGCGAGTATTTCGCCGAGGGGCCGGCCCGGTTCTCCGCCAAGCATCCCGAGTATCAATCGCACACCGCGCGGCTGCCGGCCGGCCGCCATGTGCTCGCCGTTCAGGTGCACCACGAGGGCGTCGACACGCGGATGCTGCGGAACATCCCTCCCTTCCTCCACGCGGAGGCCATGGTCGCCGGCCGCCCGCTCGCGGTGGCCTGGAAATGCTCGCCGATCGGCGGCCACCAGATCCGCATGCGGCGGGTGAACCCGCAACTCGGCTGGATCGAATGGTGCGACACGAGGCTCGTGCCCGAGTGGCAGCCGCTCGCCTACGACGATTCCCGGTGGCCCGCGCCCGACGCAGTGACGCGGCCGCTAGGACCACTGGCGCCGCTTTCCAGCGGCAACGCCCGCACGCTCTGGCACCCGGCGACGCACGTCGCCTCGGGCACGCTCGCCGAGCGATTCGGCTACGAGGCCGACGATCCGCAGGCGCGATTCTTCCTCCGCGATCTCGAACCGGCCGACGTGCCGGCCCAGGGCTTGTGGCGGCGCTACGACCTGGGCCGCGTGCGGCTCATGCGGCCGAGGTTCGTGCTCGACCTGCCGGCGGGCGCGGTGGTGGAGTTTGCCTACGCCGAGGCGCTCACACGCGGCCGGGTCGCGCCGTGGATCACGCTGTCGGCCGGCGCATCCTGCCATGTCGACCATTACGTCGCGCGGGGCGGACCGCAGGAGTTTTTTCCGCTCACGCCCCGGGGCGGAAGATTCCTCGAGGTGCACGTGCTCGCGGCCCCCGCCGACGTGCAGCGGATCACGTTCGTGAAGGAGGAGGTGGCGGAGCGTTGCTATTACGCCGCACCCGACGGCAGCTTCGCCTGCGGCGACGACCTGCTCGACCGCATCTGGAGCGTGGGCGTGGAGACCCACCGCGCGTGCGCCGAAGACTCGCTCACCGACAATCCCACCCGCGAGCGCGGCCAGTGGGCGGGCGATGTCGTCACGACCGGCCTCGACATCGCCGCGGCCGCGTTCAACGACCTGCGGATGTGTCGCCGCGGTCTCGTGCAGTGTGCGCAGTGTGCCCGTGCCGACGGCCTCGTGTCGGGAATGTGCCCGGGCCCCGACATCTATCTCTCGACCTACGCGGCCCAATGGCTCTCCGCCTGCGTCCGCTACTGGGAGCTGACCGGCGACCGCGAGCTGCTCGAGCAACTCTTCGACGCCGCCGAGCGGAACGTGGCCGCGTTCGAGAAGCATCGATCGGCGGACGGCGTGGCCGATGCGGTGGGCTGGGGCTTCGTCGATTGGGGCTACGTCCGCAATCCGGGGCCGGTGGACATCGCGGTGAACCTCCACTATCTCGCGGCTCTCCGCGACATGCGTCGCTGGTGCGAGGCGATCGGCAAGACCGACCGAGCCGCCCACTACCGCGGCCTCGGCGACACGCTCGCCGCGGTGATCGACCGCTACTACGCGGGAGAATTCGCCGCGGAGCCGGCCGGCGAAGCCTGGACACGGATCGGCTACCACCGGGCGGCCCTGGGCCTGCGGCTGGGATTCTTTTCCGGAGATCGTGAACGGGAGTGTGTGGCGCATCTGAAGCGACACATGCGCGACTGCTTCCCCAACGATCCATCCGCACCGCGGCTGAGCGATCCGGCCGCGAACAATCCGCGGCTCATCACGCCCTACTTCGCCCACTTCGTCATGGGCGAACTGTTCGCCCGCGGCGAGGCCGACTTCGTGCTCGACCAGTTCAGGACGTGCTGGGGCTGGTCGCTGGGCGACGGACGCACGACGTGGCTGGAGGTCTTCGATACCCGCTGGAGCCACTGCCACCAGTGGGCCGGATGCCCCACGTGGCAGCTCTCGCGCTGGTGCCTCGGCCTCCACCCGCGGCAGGATCTCGGGGAGCGTCATTTCGTGGTGCGGCTGGAGCCGGGGTCGCTCGCGTCGGCGTCGGGCCGGGTGCCCATCCCCGGCGGGACTGGCGCGGTCGCCGTCCGTTGGTCGCGCGAAAAAGGCGGCATCCGCTACACGGTCGAAACCCCCGAGCCGATCATGCTCCACCTGCCCGGCGGCCACGAGCCGGTGGCGGTCGAGTCGCGGTTTGAACGGAATCTCGAAGAACGGTCCGCCCAATAACGCAGCCGGTGCGGGAACGCCGCCACTCATGCTTGGCCGGTAGCGATCAGCCCGACGCGAGGATCGAACACCATCTTCACGTGCGGCCCGGCAACGGGCAGGTCGAAGGGCTCAGAGACAACCCTCCAGCCGAGCTTCTCGTAGAAGCCGATGGCCGACGTGCGGGCGTTGCACCAAAAGATGCGCTGCGGCTCGTCCCGTGAGGCTTCGTTCACCGTGGCTTGCACGAGCTGCCGCCCGAGCCCCCGGGACTGAAAGTCGGTGTCGGTGGCCATCCCCCGGAGTTGCCAGGCCGGCCGCCCCTCCCACTCCGACACCATCAAGGTCAGGCATACGACCACCTGGCCGCCCAACAGGGCTGCATAGTGCCGCGTGGTGGCGTCGTGATCGCCGTCACACTTGGCCGCATCGAGGGGCAGCCCCGGCCGCAGGATGCGGTGCCGCAACGGCAGAATGTCAGCGACGGATACGCAGCGGCAGATGATCTCGGGTGCCATAATCCTTGAACTCGGTCGACGGGTCCGTCCGGTGTGCCGCTGCAGGCCGGCAGTGGCCGCGCGCCGTCGCGGGAATGGTAGGCTACATTGCCGACGCACCCACGTGTTTGCGTGGGGTGGTTCGCGTCACGGCTTTTCCGGCCTCCCGTTTGTAGAATCGCCGCATCGAAAGAAGCTGGCAGAGAGAAGCGAAAGCCGGCGAATGAAAAGGCGACGGCCCGATGATGGCACGCCGGAACCCCTGGAGATCTCGATGCGTTTCGCACTCACCCCCCTGCTGCTGACGTGGGCCGCGTGCGTCGTTGCCGACCAGCCGACCGAGGGCGCACGCTCACCGATCACCGAGTTTCGCATCGACCCGGTGCGGATCGTGTGGCAGAGCGAGCAGGGCGTGGGCGACACACGGACGCTGCTGGCTCCCCACGCCGGCCAGCCGGTGCTCGAGGCGCCGCTGCCGCCGTGCCTGATCGAGACCACCGCCAACTCGACCGGCGGCCTGCTCCTCGACTTCGGCCGCGAGATCCAAGGGCACGTGCAGCTCTTCACGCCGCTGGCCCCCGGCAAGGAGCCCGTGCGGGCCCGAATCCGCTTCGGTGAATCGGCCAGTGAGGCGATGGCGGACCTGGGCGGCAAGAAAAACGCGGGCAACGACCATGCCGTTCGCGACCAGGTCGTGACGCTTCCCTGGCTCGGCACGCAGACGGTCGGCCCGAGCGGCTTCCGCTTCGTGCGAATCGACGCCGTGGACCCGGGCCGCCCGGTTCGCCTCACCCAGGTGCGGGCCGTGCTCGGCATCCGCGACGTGCCCCGGATCGGCTCGTTCCGCTGCCCCGACGAGCGGCTGAATCGGATCTGGCAGGTGGGGGCCGACACCGTCCACCTCTGCATGCAGGACTATCTCTGGGACGGCATCAAGCGCGACCGGCTGGTCTGGATCGGCGACATGCACCCCGAGGTGAGCACGATCAACGCCGTGTTCGGGTTCAACGGTGTGGTGCCCGAGTCGCTCGACCTCACCCGCGACGTCACGCCTGTCACGAAGTGGATGAACGGCATTTCCAGCTACTCGATGTGGTGGGTGCTGATTCACGAGGAGATCTGGCGACACCACGGCGACCGCGCGTATCTCGCAGCCCAGCAGGCCTACCTGGCGCCGCTGCTGGAGCGACTGGCCGGATTGGTCGGCCCGGACGGCCGCGAGCAGATCGACGGCATGCGATTCCTCGACTGGCCGAGTTCCCCCAACAAGGAAGGCGTGACGGCCGGCCTCCAGGGGCTGCTCGTGATGACGCTGGAGTCGGGCGGCCGGCTGATGACGGAACTCCGCGACGACCGGGTGGCCGGCATCTGCACGAGTGCGGCCCAGCGGGCGCGGAGGGTGGTGCCCGATGCGAATGGATCGAAGAGCGGTGCGGCGCTCCTCGCCCTGGCAGGGATGCGCGATGCCATGGAAACAGCCGACGCGGTGCTGCTGCCCGGCGGCCCGAGCGGAGTCTCCACCTTTTACGGCTTCTACGTGCTGAACGCGCTGGGTGAAGCCGGCCGGCATGCAGCGGCGCTCGAACTGATCCGCACCTACTGGGGTGGAATGCTCGATCTCGGGGCGACCACGTTCTGGGAAGACTTCGATCTTGCCTGGACGGACAACGCCGCCCGGATCGATGAACTCGTGCCCGAGGGCAAGAAGGACATCCACGGCGACTGCGGCGCCTACTGCTACGAGGGCTTCCGGCACAGCCTGTGCCATGGCTGGGCCAGCGGCCCGACGGCCTGGCTCTCCCGCCACGTGCTCGGGGTGTCACCGGCGGCTCCAGGGTTCACGAAGGCCCGGATCGCGCCCGCACTCGGCGACCTCGCCTGGGCCGAGGGCACCTATCCCACTCCCCGGGGGCCGATCCACGTGCGGCACGAGCGTCAGCCCGACGGCACGCTCCGCTCGTGGGTCACGGTGCCGGCCGGAGTCGCCGTCGAGGCGGTGGGCACGACGCTCGTGGCCACCCGCAAGGATCCTTGATTCGGAGCCAACCATCATGCACCGTTCACAATCCGCGATGCCCCACCTTGTCGCCGCCTTGCTCATCGGTGGAGCGGCGATTTTCTGCGAGGCCTGGCCCGGAGGACCGCTCGGGCATCCGTCCGCCCAGGCGGACGTGCTGGCCGGCTTTGAAACGGGTGCCGACCTCCAGCGCTGGTCGGCCAGCGGCTCGATTCGCGTACAGCGAATCGATGCACCCGCCGCGCCGGAGACGGCTGGCGATGAAGGGCCGGCGGGCAGCGCCGCCCGGGTCGAGACAGCCGGACAGAGCGGCCTGTTCATCAAAGCGGGCGAGCTGCCTGCGGATCTGTCGATGTTCGACACCCTGCGGTTTTGGGTGCATCGGGATCCGGCGGCCGTTTCTCCCAGCACGATCGAGGTGCGGTTTTACGAGGCGGATGGAGGCGCCTGGTTCTGGCGAAAGGTGGTACTCAACCAGAAGGGCTGGACGGAGGTCACTGTGCCGCTCAAGTGGGTGCGCTGGAGCAGCTCGCGGATTCCCCGCTGGGAGAAGGTGAATCGCCTCGGCATCTTTTTCCGCGACGCCGCCGATCTCGTCGTCGACTCGTTCTCGCTGATCGACGAGCCGCCGCCCCATGCCCCCGACGAGAAGCCGGTGCTGGGACCGCAGGATGTGGCCGAAGTCGCGTTCGGTGACGCGGCAGCCGACCCAGATGTCGTGAGGATCGCCCGCGCCGGCGATCTTGCGGTGATCACGAACGCTCCCAATTGCAACGCAGAGAAGCTGCTCGAGCATCTGGGCACCGTGGCCGAAGCCGTCGAAGCCGACATGCCTTTCGCCGCCCCGCCGGCGAGGCCCGTGATGCTCGTCGTCTGCGCGGAAGAGGAGCAATACCGTGACTTCACCGTCAAGCTCTCGCAGCGGCTCGGCGCCCAGGCCGCGGCTCCCACGTCGGCCGGCTATACGGTGCAGGGCATCGCGACTTCCTCGTGGGATCCCCGCCACGGATCGCTCCGGCCCGTGTTCACCCACGAGTTCATTCACGCGTTGCTTTCCGCAAGGCTCGACCTCGACAACACGTCGGAATGGTTCCAGGAGGGGCTGGCGTCGCACTACCAACTCCGCTTTCATCCGCAGGGAAACTTTCGCTCGATCGTCGCCAAGGGCCTGGAGGCGGGCGACACCGACACGCTCGAGGCCGTCTGCTCCGGCTCGCGCATTCCACTCGACCGCTACTGGATCGCCGCCACGATCTGCCAGATGCTCCTCGAAGACCCGACGCTCGCGCCAAAGCTGCCGGCGGTCGTGGCCGCGATGCAGAAGAACGGCTCGACGGCCCTGGAACCGCTCCTGCCGCTGCTGGGCCTCTCGTGGGAGGAACTCACCGAGAAGTGGCGAACCTTCTGCCAACGCAAAACCTGAATGAAGGATAGGTCGGCCAATGGCACTTCGGCAAGCGACGGCCGAGCGGGGCGGATCA
>JBMLMS010000500.1:0-2071 GCA_049243925.1 Pirellulales bacterium | reverse complement strand
TGAACGTCCGGCGATGGGGCGTGGGCAACTCCGAACGTGCGGGGCGCTACGGGTTCAAACCGCCCCACTGCCGCACGGCCTCGTAGGCGACGAGCGCCACGCAGTTGGCGAGGTTCAGGCTCCGCACCTGCGGCCGCGACGGAATCGAGAGGTGCCTCTCCGGGCTGGCCGCCAGCAGGTCGCGGGGCAGCCCCGTCGACTCGCGGCCAAACACGAGCACGTCGCCCCTCGTGAACGTCACGTCGGAGTACTGCCGTGGCCCGTCCACCTCGAGCAGCCAGTTTGGCTCGCGGCCCGCGCGGGCCAGCCGGGCCACGAGGTCGGCCCATGAATCGGCCACCTCCCACTCGAGTTCGTCCCAGTAGTCGAGGCCGGCCCGGCGGAGGTAGTAATCGTCGAGCTTGAAGCCGATCGGCCGCACGAGCCACATCTTCGCCCCGATCGCCACGCAGGTCCGCCCCACGTTCCCGGCATTGGGCGGGATTTCTGGTTCGTGAAGGACGATATGGAGGGTGGGCTCGTAGCGCATGGGCACTCCGCCGGCGGGCGGCTGTCTGCTATGGTTGGGGCAGGAAAAGTTTCTCAGGAGACGACTGGTTTGGTCGAGATCACACGAAATCCCACGCGGCCCGTGAAGATCGGCTCGATCACGATCGGAGCCGGCCACCCGATCGCCGCGCAGAGCATGACGGCCACCCACACGCAGGACGTGGAGGCCACGCTGGCGCAGGTCGAAGACCTGCGGAAATCTGGCGCGGGCGTGGTCCGCATCGCCGTCGATTCGAAGAAGGATGCCGCAGCGCTGCCGGCGATCCGGGCCGGCACGCCGGCGAACCTGGCCATCGACCTGCAGGAAAACTATCGCCTCGCCCTCGAGGTGGCCCCGCATGTCGACAAGCTCCGCTACAACCCCGGCCATCTCTACCACCACGAGCCCACGAAGCCGTGGCAGGACAAGGTGAAGTTCATCGCCGACGTGGCGGCTGCGAACGACTGTGCGCTGCGGGTGGGCGTGAACTGCGGCAGCGTCGATCCGGCGAAGAAGGAGCAGTTTGCCGAGGACGACTCGATCGGCCCGATGCTCGCGAGCGCCCTCGAACACTGCGCGCTGCTCGACTCGATCGGGTTCACGCGATATGCGGTGTCGCTCAAGGACTCCGATCCGCGGAAGGTGATCGACGTCAATAAGCGATTTGCGGAGGCCCGTCCCGACGTGCCCCTGCACCTCGGCGTGACGGAGGCGGGGATGCCGCCCGACGGGATCATCAAGACGCGGATCGCCTTCGAGCAGCTGATCTCGCGGGGCATCGGCGACACCGTGCGGGTGTCGCTCACGGTGCCGAACTCCCGCAAGGGGGAGGAGATCGCGGCGGCCGAGGCGATTCTCGCCGACATCGCGGCCGGCCGCGTGCGGAGCGTGGTCGACTACGGCCTCGCCTCGCTCAACATCATCTCCTGCCCGAGCTGCTCGCGCGTGGAAAACGAGGCCTTCATCGAGCTCGCCAGCCAGGTCAAGGAGATGACGACCTACGCGAAGGAGCACGCGATCACGATCGCCGTGATGGGGTGCCGCGTGAACGGGCCGGGCGAGACCGACGACGCCGACCTCGGGCTGTGGTGTGGCCCCACCCACGTGAATCTCAAGCGCAAGAGCGCCGAGCTCGGCGCCTTTCCCTACGACGCGATTCTGCCGAAGCTCCGCGAGGAGCTCGACAAGCTGATCGCCTCCCGCGCATGAGCACGCTGCCGATCGTCGATCCCACGGCCACCGCCACCTGCGGGGCCGGCTCGAGCGTGCTGCCCGCCGTGCAGGCGATCGATCCTGCCACCTGCCGCGGCACGTTCGCCGTGGTGAGCCTCGGCTGCCCCAAAAATCTCGTCGACACCGAGCGGATGCTCGGCCTCCTGCGGGACGACGGCTGGCAGCTCGTCGGTGAGCCGACGGGCTCGGACCTCGTGGTCGTGAACACCTGCGCCTTCATCGACGCCTCGCGGGCCGAGTCGTACGCCGCGGTCAACGAGATGCTCGACCTCAAGAAGGCCGGCAAGACCCGCGGCGTGATCGTGGCCG
>JBMLMS010000499.1:0-1639 GCA_049243925.1 Pirellulales bacterium | reverse complement strand
TCGTGGAGCTTGACCTCGCCGGTGAGGAGGGTGGCGCAGCCTGCGCGGGCGACCTCGGCGACGAGATCGCCACCCGACCCGCACACGATTCCCACCCGGCCCGCTGGACGGTCGGCCGGGCCGCACACCTGGACAGCCACGGCTCCGAGGGCGGCGCCCGCCGCACGGGCCAGGTCGCTCACGGTCATCCCGTCGCGCGCGGCTCCCGCCCGGCCCGTTCCCGCCAGTGGGTAGACCTCGTCCGGAATGATCGGCGCGACGTGCGCGAGATGGACGAGCGCCGCGAGCTGGTCGTTGATGCCGCCCGCAGCCGAATCCCAGGCCGTGTGGCCGCTCCAGACGGCGATCCCCGCACCCACGAGTTCGAGGAGCACGCGGCCGGGCGCCGTGTCGGCGGTGACCCGTGCCACGGGCCGGAACGGCAGCGGATGATGCGTGACGACGAGATCGATCCGCTCGCGAACCGCTTCCTCGGCGACGGCCGGCGTGAGCGTGAGGCAGGTCATCACGCGTGCGATCGAGGGCCGGCGCGACCCCACGAGCAGGCCGACCACATCCCAGTCGGCGGCCAGCCGCAGCGGGGCGAGGCTTTCGAGCTCGGCAGTCACCCGGTCGATGGGATACATCCCAGGCAGAATACAATCCGCCGTGCCCCTCCGCGACCTTTCCGGCGCCTCCCCATGGAAACATCCCGCTTCTCCGTCGCGTCGCTGCCCTTGGCTCGCGATCTCAAGACCGCGTTTCGCAAGGTGCGGGGGCTCGGGCTCCGGGGCGTGGAGCTCGACCTGCGCACGGGCGCGACGCCGGAGCAGCTGTCGCAGACGGGTATTCGCCAGATCCGCAAGTGGCTCGCCGACGAAGGGCTCGTGGTGGCGGCGGCCGCGTTTCCCACGCGCGGCGGCTACGCCGATGCCGAGCGGCTCGAGGCGCGGATCGCGGCCACGAAGGCCGCACTCGAAGCCGCCCACGCGCTCGGCTCGCCCGTGCTCCTCAATCACATCGGCGACATTCCCCCACCCACGGCCGCCGACGCGTCTGCCGACCCGCGCTGGCAACTGCTCGTCGACGTGGTCACCGATCTCGGAGCCTGGAGCGAGCGGGTGGGATGCACGCTCGCGGCGGAAGCGGGAAGATCGAGCCCCGAGGATCTCGTGCGCGTAATCGCCGCGGTGCCGACGGGCTCGCTCTTGTGCCACGTGGTGACCGGCTCGCTCGTGGTGCACGGCCACGATCCAGTCGCCGCCGTGGAGATGCTCTCGGGCCACATCGGCCATGTGCATGCCACCGACGCGATTCGCGGCGCGTTCAAGGGACGCGGCCGGGCGGTGATTCTCGGCAGCGGCGAAGTCGACCTGCCGAACGTGCTGGCGGCGCTCGACGAGCGGTTCTACCGCGGCTGGATCGGCCTGGAACCCGTCGACGGCTTCCAGGCCGAAGCGGAGCTCGCCGACGCGATCGCGAGCCTGCAAGTGCTATGACGGAACGCAGGCCATCGCAGCCTGCGCCGGCGGTTGTGCGTGGCGCCGGCTCGGGGCTGCCCCGTACCGTCTCGCCGGACGTTCGCTGCGCCCATCCTGGGCTTCACTCACTCGGATGTGCCTGCGCTGCGCCATCCATGGCTTCGCTGGTCACATACGCC
>JBMLMS010000498.1:0-2473 GCA_049243925.1 Pirellulales bacterium | reverse complement strand
CAGTGTCTTGAGCCCCTCGCGGCGCACGTAGTTCGTGAAACCACCCTCACGAGTAAAGCCGTGGCGATTCGAGTATTCCCGGGCGTACTCGATGCACTCGTCGTTCGAGCCGTCACGGAAGACGAGCGTGACGTGGTCGTGCTGGAAGCAGCTCAGGCCGTATATTCGCTCGCACGAGCTGTTCGGCACGACGAGGTGAAGGCGGCTCCACCGCAGGATACCCGCGGCGCGGGCGAGCGCCGTCCCGGTGTTGCCGGCGGAAAACAGTACGATATCGGTGATGCCGTGGCGGCGCAGCCGGTCGAAGAAGACGAAGGCCTCGCGGTCCTTCCAGGATCCGGTAGGCAGGCCCGTCTCATCCTTGATGAACAGCGTGATGCCCAGCCGCTCCGACAACACGGCCGCGTGGACGAGCGGCGTATAGGGCAGGTCGAACTCCGGATGGTTCGCCGTGGGTTCGACGATCGGCATCAGCGTGTCGAAGTCGGAGACACGGCCGACCCGGTGCGGCACGTCGCGGCCGAGCACGTTCTGCGACGAGAATTCAAGCACGCCGCCGCACGCCGGGCAGGCGGTGAGCGGTCCGGATTCAGGGCCTTCCCAGTCGCAGTGCCAGCAGTTGAGGGCGAATACCATGGTGTTCTCGTCGATCGAGACTATCCGTCCCCGTGCCTGGTCGCAAAGCGACAACCTGCCGGCCGATAGGGAGGCCATCACTCCCGCTCGAAGGCCCGGATGTCGAACGCCGTGACCTCCACGGTCGGGTCGTGCATCATGGCGCTCCTGAGCCGTCCGAGGGCCGTGGCCTGACGTGCCGGGTCGAGTTTGACGAGCAGGCGGGCCTGATACGGGACGGGCAGCACAAGCGGGCCTGCACCGTCCCAGGCAGCCTGCACGACGAGACTATCGAGTTCAGCCCTTCCCAGCAGTTGATTGACGACTGGACCCACCGCGGCGTGGTCGAGCGGGTGCCGACGGCCGGTCGCGTCCGCCGCTCTGCCGAGGATCGCGCTGCGGCTCGCCGGTGTCTGGCCGCGCCGAACCCAGTCGGCGATGACGGCGACCTCCCGCTCGGACAGGTCGCCCAGGACCACGGTGACATCGACCCGGCCATTCGACCCGGCCGGAAAGAGGCCGTCGAGCACCCAACCCGGTGCGTTGGGGAAGGGCAGGCCCGGATTCACGTTCACCTCGTTGATCGCACCGCCCGCTTCGCGCCACGACCGCGTGATGTCCGGCGTGATCAAATCGATGCCCGCCAGGTCGATACCGAAGACCGCGGCGATCGACTCGGCGAGCCGCATGTTGTCTGGATGGACCCGATCGGTGACGTCTACACGCGTGCCCCCCGCCGAGGCGTTCGCCACCGCGCTCGTCCGCACCCGCTCGCCCCGGGCCGGCACGTCACCGAGCTGGCGGCCGATCCCCTCGAGAAAACCAGCGACTGTCGGATCATCGGGGCGGGGAAACTTCTCGTTGGCCGACGCCTTGTCGAGGATTAATTGGGCGATCGTGCGCATACCGTCGCCGACCACGTCAGGCTGCACCCGGTGGTTGACCCCTCGGCAGACGCCGTCGATCACGAGGAGTCGGTAGTTCTCACCGACGATGTGCCGCTCCACGAGCACGTCCCCGAACGACCGGGCCCGGGCAAACGCGAGGGCAAGTTGCTCGTCGCTCCGAATCTCCGCCGTCACTCCCTGCCCGAAGTCGGCGGCGTTGGGCTTCACGACCACCGGATATCCGACGCGCGACACGAACTGCCGTGCCTCATCGAGCGTGGCGACACGTTGGTTCACGGGCACCGGAAACCCCAGCCTCGAGAGGATCTGCGTCGTGGTCGTCTTCGACGTTGTGAGCACGCTCGCCAGATGGGGCGTGCGCTGGGTGAACATCTTGAACACCTTGGCCTGGCGGCTTCCATCGCCGAGCCGGTGGATGGGGGCATAGTCGGTGAGCCGTGTGATGGGAATGCCACGGCGGGCCGCTTCGAGGAGGACCCGGGAGGAGTCCTTGCTCGGCCAGAGGTGGCCAAATGCGGCATGGGCCTCGCCCACCAGGTCGTCGATCGGGCGGAGGGGCGTGGTCGCTGCCTGAAGGCTCGCTTCGTGGACCGTCTTCACGGCCCATTCGGCAGCGAGCGAGGCGATGACGGGATCGATCAAGCAGAACCCGAAGCCCTCGGCATCCGATCCGTGCGGCGCGGATGCCACGAATTCCTCGAATTCCGGAGCCGGCCGGCAGTGAAGCCGGATGGCCAGCCGGAGCGCGGCGGCGTTTAAGAACGTGGCATCCGTGGCGGTGTATGACGGAGACACATCGCCCAACCAGCGCGCGAGTGTTGTCGCGATCCGTTTCTCCGACGGATCGGGCCGGCCACTCGACCACGAAACAATCCACCGGGCGTGTTGCAGGCGGGCGCCGTCGTGCGTCACCCCGCTCACGACAGGCGAGCCGAGCCGTGGGTGGACGA
>JBMLMS010000497.1:0-2137 GCA_049243925.1 Pirellulales bacterium | reverse complement strand
ACGTCACTCGCGTAGTTCATCTCGCGGCCACCGCACTTGCCCATCGCGAGCACCACGGGCCCCGCCCGCACACCCACCGTGTCGCCCTCGCCCGCCATCGGCTCACCGAGCCGATCGACGAGCCGATCTTCCTCGTAGGCTACGATCTTGCGCACGCTGACGTCGGCGACCGACGTCAGCGCCGCCGTCACCGCCGCGGCATCGAGCTTGCCGAGAATGTCGCGGACGCCGATCCGCAACTGCTGCGACACCTTGAAGGCATGGAGCATCGGCCCGATGTCGGTGGCGTTCCGGCAGAGCTCGTCGAGGCCGCGGGTGAGCGTGTCTTCGTCGGGCAGCCGCTCCACGAGCAGGCTGTCGAGCAGCTCGTCGAGCATGCCGGGGTTGCCCACGAGCAGGCCCGCGAGGAACGGGCTCGACGAGCAGAGCCGCACGGTGAGATCGAGCGACGCGGGGTTGAAGCTGAACAGCTCCCAGAGCACCCCCTTGCCGCCGAGTGAATCACTCACGCCACAGAGGTTTGCGAGCGTCGCATCGGGGTCGGGCGTGCGGCCGATCGCCGCCAGGAGCCGCGGAGCGATGGCGGCGAGAAAGTGCCGGCAGCGGCGGGTCGAGAGAAACCGCACCTTCTCTTCCCCCAGCGACACGAGCGCCCGATGGGCCGCAGGCACGTCGCGGAATCCGTGCCGGCCGAGCACCTGGTGCACGAACGAGGGAGGCGGCTCGGGGTCGAGCACGAGGTCTACTTCTGGCTCTGGTGCGGCGTCGTCGGGAAAGGCGTCGTGGAGAAGGTGATCGAGGATCCGACGGTTGAGATCGGTGGCCGAGGCGAGGTCGTGCCGCAGCCGTTCGGCCGCGTCCCCCCCGGTCCCGTAGCCGGCCCGCGAAGCCAGCCGCGCGAACTCCTCAGGCTCGGCGGGCAGCTCGTGCGTCTGCCGGTCGGACAGGATCTGCAGCCGGTGCTCGATGGTTCGCAGCAGCGTGTAGGTGCGTTCCAGGATCTCGCGTTCCTGATCGGTGAGCGCTCCCGCGGCGGCGAGGCGGCGGATCGCCTCGAGGGTGTTGCCGGTGCGCACCTGCGGCACGTCGCCGCCGCTCAGGAGCTGGAGAAACTGGATCGTGAACTCGACGTCGCGAATGCCGCCGCGGCCCGTCTTCAGATTGCGGTCGTCGGCCCCCTCGCGCTCCGCCCGGTGCTCGATGCGCCGCTTGAGCGCCTTGATGCCGCTGATGTCGGCCCGCGTGAGCCAGCGGCGGTAGACCCAGGGCTCGAGTTCGGCGAGGAGCCTCGCGCCGAGCACCTCGTCGCCGCCCACGACGCGGGCCTTCACCCACGCCTGCCGCTCCCACGTGCGGCCAAACTGGTCGTAGTGATCGAGCGTGGCCGCGAGCCCTGTCGCCGCCGGCCCGACACCGCCATGCGGCCGCAGCCGCAGGTCCACGCGATACGCGCTGCCAAGGTCGGTCGCCTCGCCGATCAGCCGCACCGCCTCTTGCACGGCCCGTTCAAAAAACTCCTGGTTGGTGCAGGGCTTCGGCCCCTCGGCCCGCCCCTCGAGGGAATAGACGAAGACGAGGTCGATGTCGCTCGAATAGTTGAGTTCGGCGCCGCCGAGTTTGCCGAGCGCGATGGCCGCGAGCGTCGCCCGCTCGCCCCCCGGGCCGCGGGGCACGCCCCGCTGTTTCTCGAGCCTGGCGACGGCCGACCACACTGCCGCATCGACGATCGCATCGGCCACGTGCGAAATCTGCGCCACGACGGTCTCCAGCCGCTGGCCGCCGATGATGTCGCCGTAGGCGATCCGCAGCGTCTGGCGCCGCTTGAACCGCCGCAAAGCCCGCATCACGTCGTCGGGATCCGTCACGGCCTCCACGTCGGCCCGCAGCGCGGCCGCCACCGCCTCGCGCTTCTCCGGCCGCCCCTGCCCGAGCCGCACCTGCTCCCAGGATTCGGTGTCGGCAATCACGATCTCGGCCAGATACGGGCTGGCCGCGAACAGCTTGACGAGCGTGGCGAGCGCCTGCGGATCGCGGTCGCAGAGGGCCGCGGTGGAAAGTGGGCTGCGGACGGCAGCGAAGAATCGCTCCACCGCCACGATCACGCGATCGGTATCTGCCACCTCGGGCAACAACGCGG
>JBMLMS010000496.1:0-2904 GCA_049243925.1 Pirellulales bacterium | reverse complement strand
CCGGGCCCCTGCCCGGACCGTGAAGCAGACGAGTTTTGCGCTGCCCGGCATCTGTCGGCTGTGACGAGGCGGACTAGGTTTGCCGAGGCTTTGGCTCGGCTAGCGGCTAGCGGCACCGACGCCGATTTTCAAGAGTCCGAGTTCGAATCCGCGGGCCACGGCCTGGGCGCGGTCGGCGGCGTTTAAGTTTGCGAGCAGGGCCGTGACGTGGGCCCGCACGGTCCGCTCCGAGATGCCGAGCAGCCGGGCGATCTCGTCGTTGCTGAACCCCTGGCGGATGAGGCCGAGCACCTCGAGTTCGCGCTGGGAGATCAGGCCCCCCGTCGGCTTGGGCTGGGGCTGGCCGATCGCCGCCGTGACCACCTCGCCGCGGTGCACCTTGCGGATCGCCGCCGCCAGTTCCTCATGGTGGATCGTTTTGAGGAGGTAGCCGCGGGCGCCGGCCTGCATGGCGAGGCCCATGTCTTCGCTCGCCTTCGAGGAGGTAAGCATGAGCACATTGGCATCGGGATGATCGGCCCGCAGCCGGCGCAGCGTCTCGATCCCGTCCATCCGCTCCATGCTCACGTCGAGGAGGGTGACGTTGGGCTTGTGCTTTCGCCAGAGTGCGAGGGCTGTCGGGCCGTCGTCGGCCTGGGCGACGATCCGGAAGCCGTGGTTGAGCGACAGCACGTTGGCGAGCCCAACCCGCATGACCGGGTGGTCGTCGACGAGCATCACGCTGATGGCGAGCGGGCTGGGGGTGGCGGCCATGGGGTTTTGGGCGGGTTTCCGGCGAGATCTTCAGCCAGTGTGATTGGGCCGGGGGGACCGAGCCTATTGGAGTTTCCTCCAATCATGAATCACGACCAAAGGGCTCAGGCGATCGTTGTGGCCGCGGATTCTGCGTCGGCTGGGGCTGGCCCGTCGCTCATTTCCCCTGCCGTGATGGTAGGCTGGCGGGATGGAGGCTCTGAACGTCCAGTCTCTCCGACACGACGAGCAGTCGCGTGAACCATGAACAGTGATCCGGACGTCCGCTGGCAGCAGCGGTTCCAAAACTTCGAGCGGGCGTTGTCGCTTCTCGAGGATGCCCTCAGCCAGGGGCCTGCCGCGCTCAACCAGCTGGAAAAGGAAGGGACCGTCCAGCGATTCGAGTATACGCTGGAACTGGCGTGGAAGACCCTCAAGGATTATCTCGAAGAGAGCGGCATCGTGCTCTCCGCGGCCACTCCACGGCAGGTGATCAAGGATGCCTTCGCTGCCAAGGTCGTCGTTGACGGCCAGGCATGGATCGACATGATCGATCACCGCAACCTTCTCTCGCACACGTATGACCCGGTCAATTTTGAAGAGGCCGTGGGCGCTATTCACCGCCGGTACTTGCCCGCCTTGCGGCAGGTGCAGCGGTTGCTCGCGAGCAGGAGAGAGGGATGAACCGTCCGCATCTCACGGATCACGAGTTATCGCTCGTGCGCGGTGTTTTGGGGCGGCATCCACAGGTCAGCACAGCAATCCTGTTTGGATCCCGCGCCAAGGGCACTCATGCGCCGCAGTCGGACGTGGATCTGGCGATCACCGGGAAAGTGACACCGCTCGAAGCCGAGGCGATCGCCGGTGAGTTGGACGACCTCCCGCTGCCATACCGCTTCGAGGTGCAGCCTTTGGATCGCATCACGCACCGGCCGCTGCGCGAGCATATCGATCGCGTGGGTATCTGCATCTACCAGGCGGCCTGATTCCCATGCTACGCGTCGGCGTATTGCTCGAGCGGCTCTCAGTGAGGCGCGGTGAAGACGGCCGGCAGGAGCCGGCTTTCTTCGAACCGGAGGTTCGCAAGCGGAAGAAGGCCAGGATGGCTTCCCCTCATGGCGAACTGGCCGCGGATTCTGCCTCGGCTGGGGTCCCGATCTCGCGGTCGTAGTCGCGGCGGATGACGGTGGCGCGGACGGTCGTGCCGCTGCCCGGCGTGCTTTCGATCACAAGCGTGCCGCCGAGCCGCTCGGCGCGTTCCCTCATCCCGTGCAGGCCAAAGTGGCCCTGCTCGACGCCCTCGGCGTTGCCCACCGCGAATCCCCGGCCATCGTCGCGGACCTCGACGCGGATCGACTGCGTCGCCGGCTCGTCGCTCACCGTCACGTGCACGGTCGCCGGTCGGCCGTGCCGCAGCGCGTTGTAGACGGCCTCCTGTACGATCAGGAGCAGGTTGCCCGCGACAAACTCGGGCACGTTGCCGAGGTTGCCGCTTGTGTGCACAACCGTCTCGGCGGCGTGCCCCTCGCCGATGCGGGCGACGAGCGTGCGGAGGGCCACAGGAAACGACTGCTGGCGGATCGGCAGGCTCCGCATCGCCCACACGGAGCTGTGCAGCTCGCTCGTGGCGTGGTTCACCATCCGGCGGGCGACGTCGAAGTGCACCTTGGCATCTTCCTCGTCCTGGCCCCGGCTTCCCTGGCAGGCATCGAGCTGGTAGCCGATGCCGCCGAGCGTCTGCAGGAGCGTGTCATGGAGGTTGGCGGCGAGCCGATTGCGCTCCTTGAGCGTGGCTTCCGAATCCACGGCGGCGTCGCGCCGCTGCCGCATCTCGGCGGCAAGCAATCCGGCCTGCTTCGTCACCTGTCGCCGTAGCAGAGCCACCCAGACGAGCGCCCCGGCGAGCGTGGCCGCCACGCCGGTGAGCGCCGCCGCCAGCCGCTGTGGCGTCCACCACGATGGGCCGCGGATGAGCCGCACGTCGTCGGCCGATCGCACGATGACAGTCATCCGATCAGGGATCGTCGCCGGCCACTGCGCGGGATCAAACTTCCAGTCGGTGGCCACGATGCCCGTCACCTCCAGCTCGCTGCCGGGCATGAGCCTGCGGAGGGCGGTAAAATCGGCCAGGTCTGCGACGGCCACGACGCTCGTCTTGCCGGCCGACAGCAG
>JBMLMS010000495.1:0-5074 GCA_049243925.1 Pirellulales bacterium | reverse complement strand
TCGGGCAGCGGCTTCGGGTCGCTCGCGCTGGCCGCGATGCTGGCCGGAGAGCGGGATGCGGCAGCAGCGGCCGGCGCCGCGACGTTGCATCCGGCCTGCGTCTACCAGCCAAAAGTAAAACGGGTGGTGCAGCTCTTCTCGGCCGGGGCCGCGAGCCACATCGACCTCTTCGACTACAAGCCCGAGCTCGTCCGCCAGCACGGCAAGCCGAGCGACTTCGGCGAGCCTGTCGAGGCGTTCCAAAACGGCCTCGGCCCCTGGCTCAAGCCGATCTGGGACTTCAAGCCGTATGGCGGCTGCGGCAAGCTTCTTTCCGAGCCGGTGGCGGCGCTTGGCGATGTGGTCGACCAGATGGCCTTCATCCACAACATGGTGAGCACGTCGGGCGTGCACTCGGCCGCCACGCTCCTCCAGACCACGGGCTTCGTGCTGCCGGGGTTTCCTGGGGCCGGCTGCTGGGTGAGCTATGCGCTCGGCTCGATGAACGACAACCTGCCGACGTTCGTGGTGCTGCCCGACCACCGGGGCTTCGGCTCCAACGGCGTCAAAAACTGGGACGCCGGCTTCCTTCCCGCCCAGTACAGCGGCACGGTCGTGCAGCCGGCCGCCGAGGAGCCAGTCGCCGACCTACGGCCCCACCGCTCGGCGGCGTATGTCACGCCCGAGGCCGACGCGAAGGCCCGTGAGGTGCTGGCGGCGCTCAACCGTCGGCACGCCGACGGCCGCGGCGGTGACGACCAGCTTGATGCCCGGATCAAGAGCTATGAACTGGCGGCCCGGATGCAGCTGGCGGCGCCCGAGGTGCTTGATCTCGCCGACGAGTCTGCGCACGTGCTCAAGCTCTACGGCGTGCAATTGGGCCGCACGAGCTGGCCCAGCCAGATCAACGCCGAGGAGGAGACGCACCACTTCGGCCTGCGGTGCCTCGCCGCCCGGCGGCTGCTCGAGCGGGGCGTGCGGTTCGTGCAGGTGTGGAGCGGCAACGACAACGGCTTTCCGCGCCGCAACTGGGACAGTCACGAAGACGTCGAGCGGGATCACGGCCCGCTGGCCACCGGCATGGCCCACGGCGCGGCGGCCCTGATCAAGGATCTCGACCAGCGCGGCCTCTTGGACGACACGCTCGTGCTCTGGACCACGGAGTTTGGCCGGATGCCTAGCTCGCAGGGCGGCAAGGGCCGCGACCACAACCCCTTCGTGTTCACCAACTGGCTCTGCGGAGGCGGCATCAAGGGGGGAGTCGTGTGCGGTGAGAGCGACCAGTGGGGCTACAAGCCGCTCGACCGTGACCACCCCACGACGGTGCACGACGTGCACGCCACGGTGATGAAGCTCCTCGGCATCGACCACACGAAGCTCACCTGGCGCAACAACGGTATCGACCGGCGGCTCACCGACGTGCACGGCCACGTGATCGATGGAATCCTTTAATGTGACGTTCTCAGCGAGTGACTCCTGGGGTTTGTCGGGAGGCCGACAGCGTATCGAGCCAGGGTGAAGTTCACCAGTCAACTCGCCGGGTGGCTTTAGGCCCGCTGCAGGACCTCGACCGCGTTGACGTGAATCAGACCGCAATGAACGACGCGGTCTTCCTCGGGGTAGGTAACGACCACCTTGGTCTTCGTGAGAGCCACGCATTCAGGATGGAGCACCTCGTGCACCTCCCCATTTGAAAGTCGGATCACGAACGGCTCGAACGGTTCGTGTCGAATGAACTCCCGGATCGATTCCATGGTCATGGCAGCACCTCCTCAAGGGTGAACAGGCGTCCATATTATGGATCCTGGTCGCTGCTGTCAAACCACGTGCTAGCCGACGGCGGCGGCGGTTGCGTAGGAGCCCAGCACGACGACGCGTGTGCAGCGCTTTTCGAGGGCCTGGATCGCACGGCGGACGCGGAGATCGTCGCGGTGGCCTTCGAGCTCCACGAAGAAGATGTAGCCCCGCTCCTTGCCCGGCATCGGGAAAGACTCGATCCAGGTGAGATTGAGCTTCTGCTTCTTGGGGATCGAGAGGGCGTCGGCGAGGCCGCCCGGCTTGTGCTCCGTCTCGAACATCAGGGCCGTCTTGTCTTTGCCGGTGCGCTTCGCATCCGCGTGGCCGATCACGGCAAACCGCGTGGTGTTGTCGGCCACGTCTTCGATGTCTTCGGCGAGCACGTCGAGGCCGTAATGCACGCCGGCCTGCCGGCTGGCGATCGCGGCGGCGTGCGGGGTCTTGGCGGCCGTTTCGGCGGCGGCGCTCGTGCTCGTGACCTCGATGAGGCGGGCGTTTGGCAGGTGCCGGGCCAGCCAGTTGCGGCACTGCGAGAGCGCCTGCGGGCGGCTGTAGACCTCGCGGATCGAGGCCCGATCGCAGGCGGCCAGAAGCGTGTGGTGGATGCGCAGCGGCACCTCCGCACAGATCTTGACCGGGAGCCGCGAGAAGTTGTCGAGCGTGTCGGCGATCCGGCCGTCGGTGGAGTTTTCGAGCGGCACGACGCCGTAGTGCGAATGTCCGGCGTGCACCTCTTCGAAGGCCGCCGAGATGCTGGCCACGGGCACGAACTCGACCGAGCTGCCGAAGCGGTGCAGGGCGGCGAGATGGCTGTAGGTCCACGCCGGGCCCAGATGGGCCACGCGGATGTGCTGCTCGATGGCCCGCGACCCCGAGATCAGCTCGCGGTAGACGGCCTTGAGGCTGGCG
The DNA here is from genome assembly GCA_049243925.1 of Pirellulales bacterium. GTDB lineage: Bacteria > Planctomycetota > Planctomycetia > Pirellulales > UBA1268 > RGVT01. The sequence goes on along the minus strand of JBMLMS010000495.1, from coordinate 2,389 downwards.
TCAGACAGCGGGCCTTCGTTTGCCGACGCCACCCGCTCCAGCACCATCTCCTCGCGCGACGGGTCGTAGGCCGCTTCGCCGTTCGACCGCTTGATGTGGCCGATCTGTCGGGCGAGCTCCGCCCGCTCGTTCATCCGCTCGACGAGCTCGCGATCGATGCGGTCGATCTGCGTGCGGAGGGCAGCCAGGCCCGCAGGCTTGGCGGCGTCGGGCGACGGATTGGAAGGCTGCTTGGCCATGGCATGGGTTGTGGAGCGGCCAAAATGGCAGCCCGGGATGGTCCCCCGGGCTCGATGCATGCCGCACCTGCCAACTGTACCCTCAAAAATGCGGCCGTAAATGGCCTCGGGCGATCGTAAATCGTGGTCTTCATGCTGCTGGCACGGGCTTTGCTTTTTTCCTCGGCCAGCAGCATCACGGACAATTCTGGCGGCGAAAACTGGCGGACAGAGAGGAACAACACACATGGCTACCAAGCAGGGCGAAAAGATCATCGGCATCGACCTCGGCACCACGAACTCGGTGGTGGCCGTCATGGAGGGCAAGGAGCCCAAGGTGATCGCCAACAAGGAAGGCAATCGGCTCACGCCGAGCGTGGTGGCCTTCAACGACAAGGGTGAGACGCTCGTGGGCGACATCGCCCGCCGGCAGGCCGTCACCAACCCCAAGCGCACGATCTACTCGATCAAGCGGTTCATGGGCCGGCGGCACAACGAGGTGGCCGGCGAGGAGAAGATGGTGCCCTACGAGGTCGTCGGCGGCCCCGAGGACTACGTGAAGGTGAAGGCCGGCGACCAGACCTGCACGCCGCCGGAGGTGTCGGCCAAGGTGCTGCGGTCGCTGAAGGAGTCGGCCGAGAGCTACCTGGGCCACAAGGTCAACAAGGCGGTGATCACCGTCCCGGCCTACTTCAACGACGCCCAGCGGCAGGCCACGAAAGACGCCGGCCAGATCGCGGGCCTCGAGGTGATGCGAATCATCAACGAGCCCACGGCCGCCGCGCTCGCCTACGGCCTCGAGAAGAAGGCCCAGGAAAAGATCGTGGTGTTCGACCTCGGTGGCGGCACGTTCGACGTGTCGGTGCTCGAGGTGGCCGACGGCGTGTTTCGCGTGATCAGCACGAACGGCGACACGCACCTTGGCGGCGACGACTTCGACCAGACGCTGATCAACCACGTGGCAGATCAATTCAAGAAGGAACAGGGAATCGACCTCCGCAAAGACACGATGGCCCTGCAGCGCCTGCAGGAAGCCTGCGAGAAGGCAAAGAAGGAGCTCTCGAGCGCCCAGAGCACCGACATCAACCTGCCCTTCATCACGGCCGATGCGTCGGGGCCGAAGCACTTGCAGGTGACGATCACCCGTGCGCAGTTCGAGCAGATGTGCGACGCGCTCGTGGAGCGGTGCCGCGGGCCGGTGGTCCAGGCCCTCAAAGACGCCAAGCTCGACCCCAAGGACATCGACGAGGTGGTGCTCGTCGGCGGCTCGACCCGCATCCCGAAGGTGCAGGAGCTCGTCAAGAAGCTCTTCGGGAAGGAGCCCCACAAGGGCGTGAATCCCGACGAGGTCGTGGCGCTCGGCGCGGCGATCCAGGGCGGCGTGCTCGGCGGCGACGTGCAGGACGTGCTCCTGCTCGACGTCACGCCGCTCTCGCTCGGCATCGAGACGGAAGGCGGCCTGTTCACGAAGCTCGTTGAGCGGAATACCACCGTGCCCACGGAGCGGAAGCAGGTGTTCAGCACGGCGGCCGACAACCAGACGGCCGTGACAGTGAGCGTCTACCAGGGCGAGCGGCCGATGGCCAAGGACAACCGGCTGCTCGGCCAGTTCAACCTCGAGGGAATCCCTTCGGCCCCGCGCGGCACGCCCCAGATCGAGGTCAAGTTCGACATCGATGCCAACGGCATCCTGTCGGTGAGCGCGAAGGACCTGGGCAGCAACAAGGAGCAGACCGTCAAGATCGAGCAGTCGAGCGGGCTGAACGAGACCGAGATCGAGCGGATGCGGAAAGACGCCGAGCAAAACGCCGAGGCCGACAAGCAGAAGCTGCGGCTGGCCGAAGCTCGCAACCGCGCCGAGGCGCTCTGCTTCCAGACGGAGAAGCTCGTCAAGGAAAACGACGCCAAGCTGTCGGCGGCCGACAAGGCACCGATCGAGGCGGCGATCGCCAAGTCGCGCGAGACGGCCAAGGGCGAGGATGTCGACGCGATCACGTCGGCCCACAGTTCGCTCGAGCAGGCGGCGCAGGCGCTCTCGAAGGTGCTCTACGAGCAGACCGCCCAGCGGGGCGGCACGGCTCCCGAGGCCGCCGCTGGCGACGGCGGCAAGGGCCCCGACGACACGATCGACGCCGAGTTCGAGGTCAAAGGATAGCTCAATATCGGCCATC
>JBMLMS010000494.1:5993-7691 GCA_049243925.1 Pirellulales bacterium | reverse complement strand
GTGGGGACGGCCGTCATGTTGAGCGGATCGCCCACGTTCGTCTGGATGTTGAAGTCGAAGTCGACGCCGATCCGCTCGAAGAATGTGTCGTTGAGACGGATGAAGCGGACCTCGATCGTGACCTGCAGGTCTTGGAGGCGGCGCAGCTGCACGAGCAGGTCGGCGATTTCCTCGTGCACTTCCTGCGTCTGGCTGACCACGAGGCTGAGGTTGGTGGCAAAGGGCTGGATCGCCCCCTGGCCGCCGACCGTGTTCCACGATTGTGGGGCGACCGTGTTTTGGATGAGGTCGATGAGCGACTGGAAATCAGCCTGGCTGCCGCCGACGTTCGGGGCACCGAAGGGGATCGACGGCATCGACCCGCTGGCCGGCGGCCCCCCCATCCCTCCCTGAAACTGGGCGAGGGCGTTTGGATTGAGCGCGGCGTTGGCGGGGGTCGTGCTCGCGCCGTTGATGCCAGCCGGCGGCGGACCGGTCTCCACGGAGAGTGCGTTGCGGGTCGGGATCCGCGAGTAGCCGTCGCGCAGGGCGCCGGTGATGCCGAGGCCGTCCGACGAGAAATTCGGAATCGGGACGACGAGATCGGCCACCTGATACGAGACGGTGAAAAACTGTCCCTTCACGAGCTTGGGGCTCGTGACTTTCAGCACTTCGTCGCGAATCGCGTAGTCGAGATGGAGCGGCTCGAGGAGCAGCTTGAGCGCACTTTTGAGGGAGATCGGCTGGTCGAGCGAGATCGTCACCGGCGTGTCGCTGCGGACGGCCTCGCTGTCGAGGCCCACCATGTCGAGATGGATCGGCACGTCGGCCTGCTTGGCAAGCGCGTCGAGCACGGCCGCCAGGGGCTCGTTGCGATGCGCCGCCCGCACCTTTACCGACAGCTTCTTTTGAATCTCCGTCTCGGCCGCCGATGCCCGCGACTTGCCCTCGGCCTCGAGCCGCGAGCGGTTCTTCGTGAGGTCGGTCCAGTTCTTGGTCTCTGGAAACGCGATCGGGCCGACGAAGGCCGTGCTTGCCCGGTCGGTGTCTTCGGTGTCTTCGAGGAAGGCGGCCTGCTTGTTGCCGTCGATCGACTGCTGGGCGCTCAGCCGGCGCACGACCCGGCTCTGCGAGAGCAGCTGCCGGACGATCGCGCTATCGGGGGAGAGCTGGGCGGCCTTCTTGGCGATCGCCTCGGCCTCCGGGAAGCGGCGCTCGTCGACCAGCACGTTGTATTCCTCGACGAGCATCGCGAGCCGTTCGTCCACCTCGACCCGCTTGGCTCGTTCGCGGTCGATCTGGGCCTCGACCGTGGTGTTTTTTCGATCCAGGGCGATCTCGGCCCGGCGCTTGCCGGTCGTCTCTTCGATGTCGCGCCGGGTGCGCTCGATGCGCCGCTCCAGTTGGCTGCGAGCGTCGGCAGGGATGGCCTCGCCTGCCACGCGTGACGCGATCGTGTCGAGGATGGCCATGGCTTCGGCGGGTGATTTCTGGGCGATCCGCTTCGCTTCGAGCTGCTTCGCAGCCACTTCGGCGGAGAGTTTCGCAATCACGAGATCGGGCGGCACGGCCGTGGCCGCGGGCGCGGCCGGCGGCGCGGCGGCTGCCGCCGGCTCCGCGGTGACTTCGTCGCGGTCGCGGGCCCCGTTGATCGCCGCCGCCATCACTCGGCGGGCAGCCGCTGCCTCGTCGGCCCCTGTCGCCGGCAGAGAGCCGGTC
>JBMLMS010000494.1:0-5893 GCA_049243925.1 Pirellulales bacterium | reverse complement strand
CGGGTAGAGCCAGTTCGGCGGATTCGAGGTCGGCACCCGAGGCGGAGAGCCCCGCGAGGGCGAGCCCACAGAGTGTGGTAAAGCCGATCCAATCTCGGCAGTCGAAGGTGCGGACCATGGATGAGTCCCTGGGGACGGGCGTCAAATTGCGGTGGGAGAAGTACCGGCCCCCGGTGACGCGGGTCAAGGTCAGCCACGATGGCCAAAAACCCCGCATCTCGCCCGGTAAAACACGCAGTCTCCGGCGGCCGGCGTGTCACGCACGGGGGGGTGAGATGCGGTCTCAGGCGACCTTCGGCACGGAGAGAGCCCGCTCGACCGTGTCGAGCAGTTGATCGACTCGGAAGGGTTTGAAGAGCACGAGATCGATCCCGGCCTGCCGGGCCTTCACGATCGAGTGGCCTGGGTCGTAGCCGAAGCCCGTCATCAACACGAGCGGAACATGCTCCAGGATCTCCTGGAGCCTGAGCAGCAATTGATAGCCGCTCATGTCGGGAAGGCGGATGTCGGAAATGATCACGTCGTAGGCTTCGCGGCCCAGGGCGGCACGCACCATCGATGCCGCCTCCGCTCCGTCGCGGGCCGTTTCGACGATGCAGGCATAGCGCTCGAGCAGGGCGTGAGCCGCCGCCCGCACCTGCTCGTCGGCATCGACGACGAGAATTCGCCGTCCGGTGAGCACCGGCCGCCGTCCGGCCTGCCGCGACTGGGTGTGGGCCGAACTCGGCGCCATCTTCTCGCCCACCTTCTGGATCACCTGCTTGATGTCACGGGCATTCCGCAGGATCCGCTGCAGCCTCTCGACGACGTCCGCATCGTGGCCGATGTACCGCTCCATCACGTTGACGGCGTCGTTGAGGATGTCGTCGACCGGCAAGGCCACGGCCCCGTGGATGGCCTCGATGCTTTCGGCGGCGGTCGATGCCTTTTCGGCCACGAGCAGTTCGAGCGTGTTGAGCGCGGCGGCCACGTCGCGGGAAAAGATCTCCAAAAATTGGAGATCTGTTTCAGTGAAACCGCCGGGTTCGGGGCTCTCCACGTTGAAGGTGCCGATCACCTGATCGTGCAACATCAGCGGCACGGTGAGCGAGCTTTTCGCCCCTTTGCAGCCTTCGAGGTAGAGCGGATCCTTCGTGGTATCGACGCAAAAATAGGATCTGCCCGTGGCCGCGACGAAACCGGTCACGCCGTTGTGCTCCGGGCGAGCGTAGAGAATGCGGGCCTCGGCCTCCGGCTGCATGCCCTCGGCCAGGAGTGGTTCGAGCCTGCTGGTCTGCTGATCGAGGAGGCGGATTTCGACCACGTCGAACTGCAGCAGATCCTTGGCATAGTGCAGGATGTTGCTCTTGAGCAGTTCGATGCGCTCCTGCACCGTCATGTCGGCCAGTTCCGACGGCGAAAGATCGGCGAGCTTTTGGCCGGCCTGGTGAATGGCGGCCCGCTTCTGCTGTTCGAGGATCTCGCGGGTGACGTCGCGAACGGCTGCCACAACCTGCCGCGTGCCGGCGACCGGCGCGGCGAGGAGATGCAGATAGCGGTTGTCGTGTGTGCGGAGCGTCACGGCTACGACCTGCCCAGTGGCGATGGCCGTCTCGAAGGGACGGGCATCCGGGCCGACCACTTCGGGGTTGCACAGGGCCTCGAAAAAATCGTGGCCCTCGGGTTTCCGAGGGCCACACCAGGTCGCGAAGCGTTCGTTCGACCAGCGAACGGTCGCGGACGCTCGGTCCGCGGCCGGCCCCCCGGCGACGTCGACGAGTGCGACGCCATCGGGAAGGGATGCCAAAATGAGCGCGGGGCCCGAACCGGGGAGGGGAGGAATGCCGCCCGTGGGATGCTCGAACAATCCGCCGTCGTCCGCCACCGCTAACCCTCCGTGCCGGCCACGATCCGCCGTCGTGAAAAGTATAAATTCGGCGCCGGGCGCCGCCAAATCGACCCGGAGACGTTGCCGCTGGAGGAGGCGAACCTATACTCCCTGAGGCCCGCCCCGCCTGACTTGCACCGAGGCCACCCTGTGAACGTGTCCGATTCCGACCAGTCTTTCTTTACCCGCCATCAATTCCTGATCTATCGGCTGTTCTCGCTGTCGGGGCTCATTCCCGTCGGTGCGTTTCTGGTCGTGCATCTCGTGACGAACGCTTCGGTGCTGGCGGGCCCCGGCACGTTTCAGTCGCGGGTCGACCTGATTCACTCGTTGGGGCCGCTGCTCGTGCCGATCGAGTGGGCCTTCATCTTCCTGCCGATGCTGTTTCACGCGGCCGTCGGATTCGCGATCATCGCGGGCGGTCTGCCGAATGTCGGATCGTATCCCTATGTGGGCAACGTGCGGTACACGCTCCAACGGGCGACCGGGATGATCGCCTTCGCGTTCATCATGTGGCACATCATCCAGTTGCATTGGATGGGGGCTCCGCTCGGCGGCGGAAAGTTCGACCCACACCATGCTTCGAGTTCCACGGCAGTCGCCCTCCAGCCGATCGGGATCGCCGCGATCTATGCGATCGGCGTGCTCTCGACCGTGTTTCATTTCGCCAACGGCCTGTGGACGCAGGGAATCACGTGGGGGCTGTGGACGAGTCCGGCGGCCATGCGGCGGGCCAGTTGGGTGAGCGTCGCCGTGGGCATCCTGCTTGGCGGCGCCGGGCTCGGCGCCCTGGCTGGGATGCGGCGTGTGGACGTCGAGCAGGCGAAGGTGATCGAGAATCGTATGGACGAAGTGAAGCGGATGCTCGAAGGTCGTGAGCCGGTCGGTGGACCGGCCGTGCACGTGCCCGATGCAGTCCCAGCCGTGCCGGTGTCGGCACCAAACTCATCCGAAGGGAGCTGACCGCGATGGCACAAGGGCGTGTTCTCGTCATCGGAGGTGGTCTCGCGGGGCTCGCGGCGACCATGCGCATGGCCGAACTCGGCGTGGCGGTCGACCTCGTGAGCCTCGTGCCCGTGAAGCGGTCGCACAGTGTGTGTGCCCAGGGGGGCATCAACAGCGTCAACGCGCTCACGCGGCAGCAGGGCGACAACGAGTGGAAACACTTCGACGACACGATCTACGGGGGTGATTTCCTTCAGCATCAGCCCCCGGTCAAGGAGATGGCCGACTGGGGGCCGCGGATCATCGACCTCATGGACCGGCTGGGCGTGCCCTTCAATCGCACGCCCGAGGGGTTTCGCGACCAGCGGCGGTTCGGCGGCACGCTGTATAAAAGAACCGCCTTCGCCGGCGCCACCACCGGCCAGCAGTTGCTCTACGCCCTCGATGAACAAGTGCGGCGCTACGAGGCCGAGGGCCGCGTCAAGAAGTGGGAGTTCTGGGACTTTCTCGAGCCAGTGCTCGACGACGACGGTCGCTGCCGCGGCGCGATCTGCCAGGACCTCGTGACGATGAAGTTCCACGCCTTTCCGGCCGACGCGGTGATCCTCGCCACCGGTGGCTGCGGCCTCGTGTATGGCCGCTCGACGATGTCGATGGTCTGCACCGGCAGCGCAGTGAGCCGGGCGTATCAGGCCGGTGCCGCGTATGGAAACGGTGAGTTCATCCAGGTGCACCCGACGGCGATCCCCGGTGCCGACAAACTGCGGCTGATGAGCGAGAGCGCCCGCGGCGAGGGGGGGCGGGTTTGGGTGCCGAGGAAGCCGCAGGACGCCCGCGACCCGCGCGAGATTCCCGAAGCGGAGCGGTATTACTTCCTCGAAGAGCGGTATCCGAAGTACGGCAACCTCGTGCCGCGCGACATCGCCACACGCGAGATCTTCGACATCTGCACCACCGACGGCCTGTCCGTCGAGAAGGATCGGCTGTGCGTCTACCTCGATCTCACGCACCTGTCGCGGGAAATGCTCGATCGCAAACTCGGCGGAATCCTCGAGATTTACGAAAAGTTCCAGGGTGTCGATCCGCGGTCGGTCCCCATGAAGATCTTTCCGGCCGTCCATTATTCGATGGGCGGCCTGTGGGTCGATTACCAGCGGTCGGCGGATGGCGGCATGGAGGAGGGGGCCGTCCGTAATCAGCAGACCAGCATCCCCGGGCTCTACGCCATCGGTGAATGCGACTACCAATACCACGGTGCCAATCGGCTGGGGGCCAACTCCCTGCTGTCGTGCATCTTCAGCGGGCTGTTCGTCGCTCCGAGCATCGTTTCGGCGACCGGCTCCAAGCCTGTCGGCGAGCCTGGCCGGCTTTTCGAGGCGGCACTCCGGCGGCAGGAGCAGCGGCATGAATCGCTGCTTTCGAGGCGTGGCGGCGACGAAAACCCCTACGCACTGCACCAGGATCTCGGCAGCCTCATGACACGCGTGGCCACGGTCGTGCGGCGCAACGAGCAGTTGGTGGCGGCGTATGGCGAGGTGTGCGACCTCGAGGCCCGCTGGCAGCGGTGCTCGCTGTCCGACAGCGGCAACTGGACCAATCAAAATGTCGTGTTCACGAAGTCGTTGGGCGACATGTTCCCGATCGCGAAGTTGATTCTGAAAGGTGCACTTCTCCGCGACGAATGCCGTGGAGCCCACTTCAAGCCCGCGTTCTCGATGCCGGGCATTGCAGCCACCGATCCCGTCGAGCAGCGGCGGGAGGCGGAGGAATGGTGCGATCGTTTTGAGGAGAACACGCGAAAATGGCTCAAGAGCACGGTCGCCCGGCATGGCGCCGACGGCCACCCGCAGATTTCGTATGAAGACATCGACACGTCGCTGATTCCTCCGCGGCCGAGACTCTACGGCCTGGTGGGCGGCGACGTGATCGAGGAAGTGTGGAAGGAACGCGGTCAACGGAAGGCCACGGGCTCGGCGGCGAAAGCAGCCGTTGCCGTCGGGGCCGGCGTCTGACTCCCATCGCCGACGTATGAGGTATCACCCATGATCCAGGCTGTCTCCCCGACCGACGCAGGGCATGATTCCGAGCCGCACGCGGCGGCCAAGACGATTCACGTGCGGGTCTTGCGGCAGGATGCTCCCGGCCAAGAGAGCTATTGGGAGCGGCATGCCGTGCCCTACGAGCCCAACATGAACGTGATCAGCGTGCTCCAGAAGATTGCGGAGCGGGCGCGGGCCGAGGATGGCCGGCAGGTGGCGCCGGTGGCGTGGGATTGCAGTTGCCTTGAGGAGGTCTGCGGCTCCTGCACGATGCTCGTCAATGGCCGCACCCGCATGGCCTGTTCGGCGCTCGTCGATCGGTTGTTGGAGGAAAGCCCGGGAGAGATCGAGCTGCGGCCGATGTCGAAATTTCCGGTCGTCCGCGACCTCAAGGTCGACCGCAGCCGGTTGTTTCGCGCCCTCGAGCGAGTGAAGGCCTGGGTGCCCGTCGACGGGTCGTATGACCATGGTGCCGGCCCGCGCATCTCGCCGGAGGAGCAGGAAGACGCCTACCCACTTTCGACGTGCATGAGCTGTGGGTGCTGCCTGGAAGCGTGCCCGCAATACACGAAGATCGAGGCCGTGCGCAGGGACGATGAATCGGAGGCCGACTTCGAGCAGCGGCGCACCGCCGCCTTCGATCGTGGGTTCATCGGTGCGCACGCCATCAGCCAGGCCGTGCTGTTCAACGGCCATCCCACCGGCCGCTTGATCGCCGATGAACGGCTGGCATCGCTGACGGCGGCGGGCGGCATCCAGCAGTGCGGCAACGCCCAAAACTGCGTGGCCGTATGCCCGAAGCACATCCCGCTGACGCGATCGATCGCCCGTGCCGGCCGCGCCGCCACAGTGTGGGCGATCAAGAAAATCTTCGACCGCTAAACCGCTTCGGGCACTAACCTTGTTGCCCTTGGGCCGGCAAGTTCCTGCCCGGGTCAAGCATGCCACTTGCCACGATTCGCTCTCCGGTATGGCAGGTGCTAACGACCCGCACTCGGAGCCGGCGGTAGGCATGCTCGACTCCGGTCGTGTTGAGAGTACA
>JBMLMS010000493.1:2466-4809 GCA_049243925.1 Pirellulales bacterium | reverse complement strand
AACCTGCGTTGCCTGGCACGGTGCCGGCGGGTATCTTCTGTGATTCCCCCGGAAATCGTTTCGAGCCAGTGCAGGACGGAAGGACGCGATCATGAAAGACGGCATTCACCCCAACTACATCGACACCGTCGTTCGCTGCGGCTGCGGCAACACGTTTTCCACGCGGAGCACGGTGCCGGAAATGAAGGTCGACATCTGCAACGTCTGCCATCCGTTTTTCACCGGCAAGCTGAAGTTCGTCGACACGGCCGGCCGCATCGAGAAGTTCAAGTCGAAGTTCGCGGGCGCCGGTTACGCGAGCCTCAAGAAGGGCAAGAAGGCCGACGCGGCCGCCTCGTGAGGCTCGCCCTCCGGGCCTGATCCATGCGCGACCAGCTCGAAGCCAGGCTCTCCCGGTTCGAAGAGCTCGAACGCTCCCTGGTCGATCCCGAGGTGCTCGCCCAGCCGCAGCGGCTCGCAGCCGTGGCCCGTGAGCACGGCACGCTCGCCAAGCTCGCCCGCAGGTATCGGGCGTTCGTGGCCCTCGAGCGGCAGATCGACGAGCTCGAGGAGATGAGCGCCGGCGACGACGCCGAGTTCAAGGCGCTCGCGCAGGCCGAGCTTCCCGAGCTGACCGCTCGCCGGGATCAGGAGTGGGACGACCTGCTCGACATCTGCTCCGATGACGAAGATGCCGACCGGGCGCGGATCATCATGGAGCTGCGGGCCGGAACGGGCGGCGACGAGGCGGCTTTGTTCGTGCGGGATCTCTACGAGATGTATCGCCGCCATGCTGCGGAGGTCGGCTGGGAGATCGAGGTGCTCGATGCGAGCCCCACCGAGCTCGGCGGCTTCAAGGAACTGGTGCTCGGCGTGTCGGGCGACAACGTCTATCGCAAGCTGCAGTTCGAGAGCGGCGGCCACCGAGTGCAGCGGGTGCCCGACACCGAGACGAAGGGCCGCATTCACACGTCGGCGGCCACCGTGGCGGTGTTGCCGGAGCCGGAGGACGTCGAAGTGTCGCTGTCGCCCGACGACTACCGCAAAGATCTGTTTTGCGCGAGCGGCCCGGGCGGTCAGCACGTCAACAAGACCGCCTCGGCCGTGCGGCTCACGCATCTCGCGACCAACATCGTCGTGCAATGTCAGGACGAGAAGAGCCAGCACAAGAATCTCGCCAAGGCGCTGCGGGTGCTCAAGACGCGGCTGTATGAACACGAACGACGGATCGAGCACGAGAAGCGGTCGGCGGACCGCAAGAACCAGGTCGGATCCGGCGATCGCAGCCAGCGCATCCGTACGTACAACTTCCCCCAGAATCGGGTGACAGATCACCGCATCAACGAGAGCTTCACGCTCGATCAGGTGATGGCCGGTCGCATCGGCCTGATTATCGAAGCGATCGAGCAATTCAACCGCCAGCAGCGCAGGAACGAAATGGAACGCTCGGTGAAGCCCACGGCAGGAACGGCTGGGTCAGGCGGTCGCCATGAGTGACGACGTCTGGACGGTGGGGCGGCTGCTCACCTGGACCACCGATTGGCTCACCACGAAGGGCAGCGAGTCGGCGCGGCTCGACGCCGAGGTGCTGCTGGCACACGTGCGTGGCTGCCAGCGGATCCTGCTCTACACGGCGTTCGACGCGCCGGTGTCCGACGCCGAGCGGGCCCGATTTCGTGAGCTCGTAAAACGCCGCGGCGAGGGCGAGCCCGTGGCCTATCTCGTGGGCAACCGTGAATTCTTTTCGCTTCCCTTCGCGGTCTCGCCCGCCGTGCTCGTGCCGCGGCCGGAGACGGAAGGGCTGGTGGTGCGGGTGATCGATCTCTGCAAGCCGCTGACGACGTCGCGGATCATCGACGTGGGCACCGGCTCGGGCGCGATCGCCGTCACGCTCGCCAAGCATCTGCCACGGGCCCGGCTCGCGGCGACCGACATCTCGCCCGCTGCGCTCGCCGTGGCCCGCGAGAATGCCGGCCGGCACGGTGTCGCCGACCGGATCGAGTTTCTCGAGTGCGACCTGCTTTCCGCCCCGCAGGCCGCCGGCCCGTGGGACGTGATCGTGAGCAACCCGCCCTACGTGCGCGACGACGAGTTCGACGGGCTCCCACGCGACGTGCGACTGCACGAGCCGAAGGGAGCCCTCGTGGCGGGCCCGACCGGTGTCGAAGTCGTCGCGCGGCTGGCGGCTGACGCAGTCGGGGCGCTCGCCACGGGCGGATGGCTGATCGTGGAGATCGGGCCCGCAGTTGCGGCCGCCGCCGAGCGAGTGCTCGCGGCCGTGCCCGGGCTCGTGCCCGGGCCGACGCTCCCCGACATGGCCGGCCTGCCGCGGATCGTCCAGGCCCGCAAAGCGTAGGGGCGGCT
>JBMLMS010000493.1:0-2366 GCA_049243925.1 Pirellulales bacterium | reverse complement strand
CCGACATGGCCGGCCTGCCGCGGATCGTCCAGGCCCGCAAAGCGTAGGGGCGGCTTCACGCGACGGCTCGGCATCGTGCCGCCCGTCGCTTGGCGGGCCTCCGCCCGCTGGTGACAACCCGGCCGGCTGTGTTCACGGAACGGCACGGCTTCCTGCCGTCCGTTCCTTGGCGGGCCTCCGCCCGCTGGTGACAACCCGGCCCTCCGGGCCTGGCGCCTTCGGGCGGGGCGCCTTCGGGCGCCTCGGGTTTGCCCCTTGGGGCTCTCGCGCTCGTTTCTCTTCTCAGAGATGCGACGTGCTGATTTTGAAATCGTGGAGTGGTGCACTGCCGTCCGGGCTGCGTGGGTGCGGCGCGTGCGGCCGCTTGTGCGGCATGAGCCGCTGCCTCGTCGGCCGCTCGTCGTGGTGGCCGGTGCCACGCTCCTGGGTGCCGTCGGTGGGCCCGCTCTTGCGGGTCTCTGGCCCGCTGGGGCCGCCTCCAATGCCACGCTCTGCTGCTGGCTGACGGCGGTAGCCGCGTGGGGGCTCTGGGCGTGGCTCCTGCGGTCGTCCCGCGCGACCGCAGCCGCAGCCGCGCTGCTGGTGGCGATCGGAGCCACGGCCGGGGGCTGGTCCGTGGCCTGCGAGCGGCTGTTTCGCAACGATGACCTCGCGTGGGGCCTCGCAGAAACCCCGGTGCCTGTGGCGATCGAGGGCGTGGTGGTCGAGTCGCCACGGGCGTTGACGCCCCCGCCCTCGTCGACGCCTGGCGGGCTGGCGATCGAGCCATCGACCGAGTGCGTGGTGGCCGTGTCGAAGGTCCGGCGCGGCGCATCCTGGAAGCCTGCGTCGGGGCGGGCGGCCGTGATCGTGGTGGGGCAGCCGCCCGACGTGATCAGTGGCACTCGGGTGCGGATCCTGGGCCGCGGGCTCAGGCCCGGCCACGCGCTCAATCCGGGCGAATTCGACTTTCGTGAGCGGGCCCAGGCCCGGCGCTGCCTGTCGATCGTCCGGTGCCAGTCGAGCGAGTGTGTGCGGGTGGTGCGCGGGCCGGCCGTATGGTCGCCGGTGGCCTGGCTCGATCGCATCCGTGCCGCCGGCGCCGCGGCGCTCGAGAGGCACGTGGACGATCGCGCCGGGCTGGCCGCGGCGCTCCTGCTCGGCAGCCGCGAGGCGCTGCCGGCGGAAGATTCCCAGGAGTTTCTCGTCACCGGCACGATTCATGTGCTCTCGATCTCGGGGCTGCACGTCGGGATTCTGGCGATCGGGCTCTTTCGCGTGCTGCGCACGCTGGCCGTGCGGCGGTCGTGGGCACTCGTCACCGTCGCCGTGTGCACGGGGCTCTACGCCGTGCTCGTCGGAGCCGAGACGCCCGTTGTGCGGGCCACACTGCTGGTCTGGCTCTCTTGCCTGGGAGCGGCGCTCGGCCGCCGGTCGCCGGCGCTCACGGCGCTCGCTGCCGCGGCGATCGTGGTCGTGGTCTGGCATCCGCCGGAGGTGTTTCGGGTGGGCACGCAGTTGTCGTTTTTGTCGACGGCCGTGCTCGTCGGGGCCGCCGTGTTCAGCCCGTCACTCGCGGCGAGCGACGATCCGATCGAGCGGCTCATCGACGGGAGCCGCAGTCGGCTCGAGCGCCGGCTGCGCCGCTGGGGGAAGCAGGCCGTGGGCGTCGCGCTGGTCGGCACGGCGATCTGGGCCGTCACGGCCCCGATCGTGGCGGGCACGTTTCACGTCGTCAGTCCGATCGGCCTCGTTCTCAATCCACTCATCGCTCCGCTCGTGCCGGTGGCGATGGTGTGGGGGTTTCTCTGCCTGCTCTTGGCCCCGGTGTCGGCGTCGGCGGCGGGCCTCTGTGGCGCAGGCTGCAACGCCACGCTCGCCGTCGTCGAGTGGCTCGTGGGCCGGGCCGCAGACGTGCCCGGTGGCCATGTCTGGGTCGTGGGGCCCGCTGCCTGGTGGGTAGCTGGTACCTATGCATTGTGCCTCGTCGTGCTCGTGGTGTTGCCGCGTGAGCGACTCGTGCGGCCCGCCACCTGGGCGGTGGCCGCTGCGGCGTGGATCGGCGTCGGTGTGATCGTGGCCGCGGTCGGGGCCCTCACGCGGCCGGCGGTCGGGCCGCTCGACGTGACGGTGGCCGCACTCGGCCACGGGTGCGGTGTGGTCGTGCGGAGCCCGACGGGGCGGGTGCTCGTGTACGACGCCGGGCGGCTCGGGGCACCGGCCGCAGCCCGGCGCGGCATGTCGGCGCTTCTCTGGAGCGGTGGAATCGGCCGGATCGACGCGCTCGTGATCTCCCATGCCGACACCGATCACTTCAATGCCGTGCCAGGCCTGCTCGAGCGGTTCAGCGTGGGCTTCGCCCCCGAATCGTGGGACTGGCTCCTGCG
>JBMLMS010000492.1:0-3879 GCA_049243925.1 Pirellulales bacterium | reverse complement strand
CCATGGATGGGCGCAGTGAACGTCCGGCGACGGGATATGGGGAGCCCGAAGCCGGATTGGGCAAGCGAGACCCTTGCCCAACGCGTGGCAGGCGGAAATTTCACCGGTGCGCGTGTCGCATCCCTGAAAAAGCCGTGTTTCACGCTGGTTTTTGGCCTTGAGCCGGCGTGGCGGGGTTGGCATCATCCCGCCCTCCCCGGAGTTCCCGCGGCACCGCCACGAGTCAATCAAGCAAGGAGTGCATTCCGTGAAGTCGCAACTGGCAGGCGTTCTGTGTGTGGCCGTGCTGGCCATCGTCGAAGTTCCCGCATTCGGCCAGGCGCCGGCCCAGGCGCCGCCGGCGGCCAGCCCGGCGACGCACGTGGCCGTGATCGACGTGGGCTACGTCTTCAAGAACCACAACCGCTTCAAGGCGGCGATGGACAAGATGAAGGACGAGGTGATGGCCGCCGAAAACGGCCTCAAGGCGGAGCGCGACCGCATCAACGGGCTCATGGAGCAGCTCAAGGGCTTCAACGTGGGCACGCCGGAATACAAGAAGCTCGAGGCCGAGGTGGCCAAGGCGCAGGGCGACTTCAACGTCAACGCCCAGCTCCAGAAGAAAGACTTCATGGATCGCGAGGCCAAGGTGTATCTCCAGGTCTACACGGAGATCGAGAACGCCGTGGCGCAGTTCGCCCGCGAGCACCGGATCGCCGTGGTGCACCGGTTCGACGGCGAGCCGGTCGACAATTCGGATCGCAACCAGATCCTGCGCGGCATCACGAAGCCGATCGTCTATCTCGAGCCCGGCATCGACATCACGCCGGATGTGCTCAAGATGCTCAACGGTGCCGCTGTTGCCGCTGGTGGGGCACCGCCGCGTCGCTGAGGAGTGTCTGGCTCGAGCTCGTGGGTCGGGCCAACGCGAGAACAAGTGCCGCGAACCATGCAAGTTACCCGCCGTCCACGGATGCAGCAGACGGTTCGCCGTTCCGTGGTCGTGACGGGCAAAGGTTACTGGAGCGGCCTCGACAACCGTGTCGAGATCACTCCGGCGGTGGCTGGCGCAGGGGTGGTGTTCGTGCGTGACGGCGTCCGGCTGCCGGCCGTGGTCGGGCTGCGGGTGGATGCCGTGGCACGCACGAATCTCGAGGCGGGTGGAGTACGGCTCGAAATGGTGGAGCACCTCCTGAGCGCCCTGGCCGCACTCGAAGTCGACTGCTGCACCGTTTCGCTGACGGCGGATGAACTTCCGCGTCTCGATGGCTCGTCGCTGGCGTTCGTCGAAGCCATCGACGACGCGGGAGTGGTGCCGCTCGGGGAGCCTGTCAATCCGCTCGTCGCCTGCGAGCGGCTCCGCGTGGGCGACGAGGAGGCCTGGATCGAGATACTGCCGCCGCGATTTCCCGGGCTCTCGATCGACTACGTACTCGACTATGGGGCCGGTCCGATCGGGCGTCAGGAGTTCTCGATCGAAGTCACGTCAGACTCCTATCGCCGTGAGCTCGCGGCGGCCCGCACGTTCATCACGATCGAGGAGGCGGATCGGCTGCAGGCCTCGGGCCTCGGACTCGACGTGTCGATGCAAGACCTCGTCGTGTTCGGTGCGGACGGGCCGATCGAGAATCGCCTGCGTTGGCCCGACGAGTGCGTGCGGCACAAGGTGCTCGATCTCGTGGGTGATTTGGCGCTCGCGGGCCGGCCGATCCATGGGCATGTGCGGGCGTATCGCAGCGGCCATCGTCTCAATGCGGCGCTCGCGGCCCGGCTCCTCGGTGCGGCTGTCGAGCCCGCGGGCTGCGTGGCGAGCTGAGCGTTTGAAAGGACCAAGGCGTGGGCGACGCGGGCAATTCATCCGAGCGACACATTCATCCGCTGGGTGGCCTCGTGCGCGAGCCGCTGGTGGCGCCGACGGCAGTCGTCGAGCCCGGGGCGGTGCTGGCGCCGGGGGTGCGCATCGGACACTTCAGCGTGATCTCGGCCGCGGCCGTGATCGGCCCCGACACGATCGTGGAAAACAACGTGACCATCAGGGGCGACGTGCGCATCGGGGCCCGCAACCGGATCTTTCCCAACTGCGTGATCGGGGCCGAGCCGCAAGACGTGAGCTATCGCGGCAGCCCGACCCGTGTGGTGATCGGCGACGACAACGTGATTCGTGAGGGTGTCACGATCAATCGGGCGACCGAAAAGGAAGACGGTGAGACGGTCGTGGGCAACGGGAACTTCCTCATGGCCTGCTGCCATGTGGCCCACGACTGCCGGATCGGTGACCACGTGATCATCGCCAACGGCACGCTGCTTGGCGGCCACGTGCGGGTGCACTCGCATGCGTCGCTCTCGGGAGCTGTGGCGGTGCACCACTGGACTACGATCGGCGGCTGGTCGTTCGTGGCGGGTGTGTCGCGGGTGCTGCACGACATTCCCCCGTTCATGCTCTGCGAGGGGATGCCTGCGCGGCCGCGCTGCGTGAACGTCGTGGCGCTGCGTCGAGGCGGCTTCACGGCCGACGCGATCGCCGCGGTCACCGAAGCCCATCGGCTCGTCTACCGGGCAAAGGTCGGGCTGGCATCGGCCCGCGAGATTCTGCAGTCGCAGGGCATGCTCGGGCCGCCCGTCGTGGAACTGCTCGATTTTCTGACCCATCAACACGAGGGGCGGCATGGCCGCGCCCGGGAACGCCGGAGGGCTGCATGACGAAGACGAAGATGGCGGTGGTGGGCTGCGGACATCTGGGCACGATCCATGCCCGCCTGCTCGCCGGGCGCGACGACGTGGAGCTCGTGGCGGTGGTCGATGCCTCGCCGGACGCCGCGGCCCGCGTGGCTCAGGCGCACGGCTGCCTGGCCGCGTCCGATCCGCGCGATCTCGTTGGCCGCGTCGCAGCGGCCGTGGTGGCGACACCCACCGGTCTCCATGCGAGCGTGTCGCTTCCACTGCTCGAGGCCGGCATCGATCTGCTCGTCGAAAAACCGATCGCAGCCGAGGTCGAAGACGCCCGTGCGATCGTGACGACAGCCCGCCGGCACGGCCGGATCGTCGCCGTGGGGCACGTGGAGCGATTCAACCCGGCCTGGAAGCTGGCCGTGGAGCAGATCGGCCGGCCCACGGTGATCGAATCGGCACGGCTGGCCCCGTTTACGTTTCGCTCGATGGACGTCGGCGTTGTTCACGACCTCATGATCCACGACATCGACCTCGTGCTCTCGCTCGAGCCGGGGCGCCTCGAACACCTCGAGGCCCACGGCCTCGCCGCCACCGGCGGCCACGAAGACGCCGTCAAGGCCCGGCTCACGTTTGCCTCGGGCCTCGTCGCCGACCTCACCGCCTCCCGCATCAGCCCCGTGCTGCGGCGCACCGTATCGATCTGGTCGGCCACGGCCCTCGCCACGGTCGACTTCAACGCCAAGACGGTCGAGGTGATCGGCGCGTCTCCTGGCGTGCAGACCGGACGATTCGTGGCGTCGGCCGTGCCACCCGCGGAGCGGGCTGCCATGAAAGACGCCTTCTTTACCGCCGTGCTGCCGCGCGAGACGCTCACGGTTCCAGACGCCAACGCGATCGCGTGCGAACACGACGATTTTCTGGCCGCGATCCGCACCGGCCGCGCTCCGCTCGTCTCCGCATCGGCAGGGGCTGCGGCCCTCGAGATCGCCAACCGCGTGATCGACTGCCTGGCCTGCACGAAATTCGGCAGCGCGCACGAACCGCCCGTCTCGATCGCCCACCCGGCAGCCTCCCCCCGACCGCTGCCATCGCTTCCACGCCGCAAGACGGGCTAGCTTGCCGGCTCCGGCTCGGGGTTACCCCGTACCGTCTCGCCGGACGTTCACTACGGGCTGGCTGTCGCGCCGTCGCCGCCGTCCCGGCGTCGTCTCCGGCTTACGGTCGCCGGGC
>JBMLMS010000491.1:0-7563 GCA_049243925.1 Pirellulales bacterium | reverse complement strand
CGAATCGACCGCCGCGAGCCGTGGAGGTGCGGGCACCGGCGCGGCTGCACCTCGGCATGCTGTCGTTTGGCGATCCCGAGGTGCGGTCGTTCGGCGGCGTGGGCGTGATGGTCGATCGGCCGGGCGTGCACGTGCGGCTGCGCCGGGCGGAGGCGTTTGTCGGCCGCGGGCCGCTCGCCGAGCGGGCTGTGGGCTTCGCCCGCGAGGCAGCGAAGACATGGGGCCTTCCTGAAAGCGCTGCCTGCGAGATCGAGGTGATCGCGACGCCGCGGGCCCACGTGGGCCTTGGCAGCGGCACGCAACTGGCGCTTGCCGTCGCCGCCGGCATGCACGGGCTGTATCGCGGGTCGCACACACTGCCCGTCGTGGTGGAGCAGGGCCAGCCGATCGACGATGAGCACTCGTTCGAGTCGGCAGACGCGCTCGATTTCGCCAGGGCCGTCGGCCGCGGCCGCCGGGCGGGCGGGGGCGTCCCCGGCGGCCGCCGCCGCGGCCGGCGCGGGGAGGCGGGCCGGGTCGGGCCGCCGCCCGCGCCGGCCCCACACGGCGAGTTTTCGCCGCTCGTGGCCCGCGTGCGGCTGCCGTCCGCGTGGCGGTGCGTGGTGATCGTGCAGCGGGATTCGATCGGCCTGCACGGCGAGCCCGAGAAGCAGGCGTTTCAGGAGCTCGCGCCGGTGCCGCGCGAGGTGGCGGCGGAGCTCGCGCGGATCGCGCTCATGGAGATTCTGCCAGCGGCCGTCGAGGGGCGGTTTGGGCCATTCTCGGAGGCGGTGCGCCGCTATGGCGACTTTGCGGGCCAGCCGTTCGCATCTGTGTCGGAGCGGCTGCCACATGCGGCTTCGACAGCGCAGCTCATCGAACTGCTCGACGAGCTCGGCATCCGCGGCGCGGCACAGAGCAGCTGGGGGCCGGCCGTGATGGCGTGCTGCGAATCGCTCGAGGCAGCCGGGCGGCTCGTGGAGCGGTTCGACGCGCTCAAGCTCCTGCCGCAGTACGAGCCGGTGATCGCCCGGTTCGACGCGCACGGGGCGACGCTGCGCGTGGTGGAGTAGTGAGCGGGCTTGTAGGACAGGCTTCAGCCTGTCGGTGTCGTTGTAGGACAGGCTTCAGCCTGTCGGAACATAGACAGGCTGAAGCCTGTCCTACATGTGCAGCAAGCCGTAGGCCTTGAGCGCCGCGCGGAGTTTGTCGGCGAGCGCGGGCTCGAGCGGCACGAGGGGCAGCCGCACGTCGCCCGTGTCGCGGCCGAGCATCGCCATCGCGCTTTTGATCGGAATCGGATTGCTCGCCAGGCCGAGCAGGTCTCGGCAGAGGGCGAAGAGCTTGTGGTGGAGCGCCCTGGCCTTCGCGAGGTCGCCCGTATCGAAGGCGTCGCAGAGGGCCTTCATGTCGGCCGGCACGAGGTTGCTCACGACGGAGATCACGCCCCGCCCGCCGATCGAGAGCAGCGGCAGCGTGAGGCTATCGTCGCCCGAGAGCAGGGTGAGATCGGTGGCGGCGAGGATCTGCGAGGCCTGGTCCATCGAGCCGGTGGCCTCCTTCACCATCGCGATGCCCGGCAGGTCGGCGAGGCGCTGAATGGTCTCGGGCTCGATGTTGCGGCCGGTGCGGGCCGGAATGTTGTAGATGCAGATCGGAATGTCCACGCTCTCGGCGATCGCCTTGAAGTGTTCGTAGAGACCTTGCTGCGTCGGCCGGTTGTAGTAGGGGCCGACGACGAGGGCCGCGTGGGCCCCGGCCTTCGCCGCATACTTCGTGAGCCGCACGGCCTCGGCGGTGGAGTTGCTGCCCGTGCCGGGCATCACGAGCACGCGGCCGGCCGCCGCGTCGATCGTCTCGGCGATCACCCGCTCGTGCTCCTCGTGCGAGAGCGTGGGCGATTCGCCCGTCGTGCCCACCGGGCAGAGGCACGTCACGCCGGCCTGGGCCTGAAAGTCCACCTGCTCACGCAGCCGCGGGTAGTCGATCTTGCCGTCGCGAAACGGGGTCACGATCGCGACCGACACGCCGGCGAACTGTTCGGCTCTCGTGGGCATACGCTGCGCTGCTCCTGACTCGCGGATGATGAGCGACGCGGTTTTCAAAACCACGCCGGTGCGGCGAGAATACGGATTCGCGGCCGGAGCGGCAAAGGGTGCCGGCCGGCGCGGCAGGAAAGCGTGGAGGAGGCACGGGTGCGGGAGTCGGGCAGAGCAGTGAATCGTCGCAGGCCGCGGGCGGGCGCGGTCGAGGCGGCGGCGCGGATTCGCGCTGCCGGCGGATGCGACGCGCCGCTCGGCGTGGTGCTCGGCACGGGGCTCGGCGGTCTGGCCGACCGGCTCGACGACGCCTGGGCGATCGCCTCTCGCGACACCGGCTGGCTGGTGTCGAGCACGGCGACGGGGCATCGCGGCCGGCTCGTGTGCGGGCGGCTGCGGGGCCGACCCGTCGTCATGCTCCAGGGCCGCGTGCATGCCTACGAAGGCTTTCCGCCCGAAACGCTCACACGCGGCATCGAGCTGCTCGCGGCGCTCGGCGCCCGCACGCTCCTGCTCACCAACGCCTCCGGCGGCCTGCGGCCCGACATGCAGAGCGGCGAACTGCTCGTGATGAACGATCATCTCGACTTCGTCGCCCAGCCGTGGGGCGATGCGCTCGAGTGTGCCGATGGCGTGGCGCCGACGCCGGGCCGGTGGTATGCGCCAAGGCTCGTCGAGCGGGCGCTCAAAGCCGCATGGGCTGCCGGTGGGCCGGCGCGGCAGGGCGTCTATGCCTATCTCCTCGGGCCCAGCTACGAGACGCGGGCCGAATATCGGATGCTGCGCGTGATGGGAGCCGACGCCGTCGGCATGTCGACCGTGCCGGAAGTCGTGGCGGGCCGTCTCATGGGGCTCGACGTGGCGGCCGTGTCGGTGGTCACGAACGTTGCCCGGCCCGACGCGCCCGACCTCACCGACGCCGAGGAAGTGATCCGGCTGGCAGCCGACGCCGCTGAGGGCGTGTGGGCGATCCTGGAGGAATTGCTCGTAGGCCCGGAGGCGGTGCAACGAACATGACGAGTGTCTTGCTCACGAACGACGACGGTATCGATGCCCCTGGCCTGGCGGCTCTCGCGGAGGCCTGCCGCGGCTGGGCCGGCCGGACGATCGTGGTGGCTCCGAAAGATCAACACTCGGGCTGCGGGCATCGGATCACCACCGATCGGCCGCTCGTGCTCGAACAGGTCGGCCCCGACCGCTACTTCGTGGACGGCACGCCGGCCGACTGCGTGCGGCTCGCGCTCACGGCGCTCTTCGCCGCAGGCTCAGGGCCCGACTGGGTGCTGTCGGGCATCAACGCTGGCGGCAACCTCGGCGCGGACATCCACCACTCGGGCACGGTGGCAGCCGCCCGCGAGGCGGCGCTGCACGGGGCGCCGGCGCTCGCCGTCTCGCACTACCACCGTCGCGAGGCGCCGATCGACTGGGAGCGGGCGGCCCGCTGGATGCAGGCCGTGCTCGAGGGCGTGGTGCCGCGGCCGCTGGGGCCGGGCGAGTTTTGGAACGTGAACTTCCCGCACCCTCTGGAGGAAAGCGGCCACGCCGTGCCGGAGCTCGTGGACTGTGCGATCGATCCGTCGCCGCTGCCGCTGGCGTATGAGAATGCGGCCGATGGGTGGCGGTATCGCTCGCGGTATCACGAGCGGGCGCGGGTGCCGGGGGGCGATATCGAGGCGTGCTTCGGCGGCCGGATCGCGGTGTCGCGCGGGCGGGTGGTGTAGAGGGCGTGGCATCGCGTCGTCGGGCATGACAGGCTGAAGCCTGTCCTACATGCGGGCGGCGAGGTCGACGTCGAACACGCGCACCTTCGCCCAGTTCGGCGCCTGCTCGGCGATGAACTGCGCGTGCCTCTCGGCCGTTTGATAGGCGTCGTGGGCGGCATGCGACTCAAACACGATCTCAAGGGCCACGTCGAAGTCGCGGTCGTTCACCTGCCGGTCGCACGACGCGACGGTGCCGACGGAGAATGACACCGTGCCCGGATGGCCGGTGAGATATTTTTCACACGCGGCCACGAGGGCTTTAATGGCGGCGGGCGAGCGGTCTTTGAGCGAGAAATAGACGGCGTGGGAGAGCATGGCGTCAGCCGGTTTGGGGGCCGCGGGCCGCTTGCGATGGCGACGTCGCTTCGGCGGTCGCTGCGTCGCCGAGCCGGCGCGGCACGGCCGGGCCGATGATGCCCACCACTTCCACGTCGTCGAGCATCTCCTGCTGCTCGAGGGCGCCCGCGAGGGCGTCGAGCTTGCCACGGTTGTCGGAGAGGAGTTTCGTGGCCCGGTCGGCCGCTTCGTTGAGCATGCGGGTGACTTCGTCGTCGATGATCTGCGCGGTGTGTTCGCTGAACTCGCGCTGCTCGTAGACGTCGCGGCCGAGAAAGGGATGCTCGTTGGTCACGTGGCAGGCCACGGGGCCCACCTTCTCGCTCATGCCCCAGTGGGCCACCATCCGGCGGGCCAGACGCGTGGCCTGCACGAGGTCGTTCTCGGCGCCGGCGGAGTATTCGCCGAACACGAGCTTCTCAGCCGCCCGGCCGGCGAGGATGAAGACGAGGCGGTTGTTCAAGTCGGATTCGCCGATGTTCATCCGGTCTTCCTCGGGCACGAGCTGCGTCACGCCGAGCGCCCGGCCGCGCGGGATGATCGTGACCTTGTGAAGCTTATCCACGCCGGGCAGGAGCCAGGCGCCGAGCGCGTGGCCCGCTTCGTGATAGGCCGTCATCTTCTTCTCGCGGCCCACGAGCACCTCCTCGCGCTTCGGGCCCATCAGCACCTTGTCGCGGGCGTAGTCGAAGTCGGAGGAGTCGACGGCGTCTTTGTTTTGGCGGGTGGCCCACAGAGCGGCCTCGTTGACCAGGTTTCTGATGTCGGCGCCCGTGAGGCCGACGGTACCGCTGGCCTGGCGGTCGAGATCGACGTCGGCCGCCAGGGGCACGTTGCGGGTGTGCACCTTGAAGAGCGCGAGCCGGGCTTTCTGGTTGGGGCGGTCGACGGTCACATGCCGGTCGAAGCGGCCCGGCCGCAGGAGCGCCGGATCGAGTACGTCGGGCCGGTTGGTCGCCGCCAGCACGATCACGCTTTCCGACGGGCTGAAGCCGTCCATCTCGGAGAGAATCTGGTTGAGCGTCTGCTCACGCTCGTCGTGGCCACCGCCGAGCCCCGCGCCGCGGTGCCGGCCGACGGCGTCGATCTCGTCGATGAAGAGGATCGAGGGCGACGCATCCTTGGCGGTCTTGAAGAGGTCGCGCACCCGCGAGGCGCCCACGCCCACGAACATCTGGATGAATTCGCTGCCCGAGATGGAAAAGAAGGGCACGCCCGCCTCGCCGGCGACGGCCCGCGCGAGGAGCGTCTTGCCCGTGCCCGGTGGGCCCATCAGGAGCACGCCCTTTGGCACCCGGCCTCCGAGCCGCTGAAACTTCTTGGGATCCTTGAGGAACTCCACGATCTCTTTGAGGTCTTCCTTCACCCCCTCGAGGCCGGCCACGTCGGCAAACGTCACCTGCTTGTCGTTGGCTCCGTACCGCTTGGCCGGCGACTTCGAGAACGAGCCCAAGAAGCCACCGCCCCCGAGCGGATCGCGGGCCCGGCGAAGCGTCATCCAAAAGCCGGCCATGAGGAGCAGCGGCACGAGCATGTAGAGGCCGAGCAGGAATCCGGTGCCATCGCTCGGCTGGCGGACGGTCGTTTTCACGGAATGGTCGAGGAGCAGCTTGTCGAGGCCCTCGCCGAGGTAGCTGGACAGCTCGAGGCGGAAGGCCTTGGCACCAGACGTGCCTCCCATCCGCTCGGCCGCCGGCGCCGCGCGAAACTCACCCTGGAGCGAGTTGCCCACGATCTCCACCGCCGACACGTTGCCCGCCTGCACCTGCCGCACGAACTCGTCGTAGCTGATCGCCGCGGGCAGGCCGGCCTGCTCCCGGGCGAACATCGTCACGAGGGCGAGGCCGGCCAGGATCAGCATCACGATCACCGGCATGCCAAACGGCCGGCCGGCCATCGGGTTGAACTTGGAGGGGCCCTTGGGGGGCGGGACGGTGTCCATCGATGTGCGGGCTCGCGGGGAGTGGGCGGATCGGCGGCGGGATGCCACAGTGTAGTGTATGAGTCTGGAGCAGAAACGTCCGCCGGATGGCGTGGAGCCGCAGCGAATCGTGAAGCGCGGCGTGGTGGCGATCGCGCGGCGGGAGGGACGATTTCTCGCAATCCGCCGGGGCCGCACCGTGGCCGCCGGGGGCCGCGTGTGCTTTCCGGGCGGGCACGTCGAGCCGGGCGAGGAGGAGCACGCGGCGGTGGTGCGGGAGTGCCGCGAGGAGCTCGCCGCAGCCGTCGTCGCCGAAGCCTGTGTGTGGCGGAGCGTCACCTCCTGGGGCACGGCACTCGCCTGGTGGACCGTGACGCTGCCGGACGAGGCCGTGCTCGTGCCGCACCCCGTGGAGGTCGACGAGATCTTCTGGCTCACGGAGGCCGACCTGCTCGCCGAGCCCGCGCTGCTCGAGGGCAACCGGGAGTTTCTGCTGGCCGTGCGGTCGGGCCCCGTCCGGTTGTGAATTTGCACTGGTATTCGGCGCCGGCCGGCGGCTCGTTACACTCGGCGGGCCGCCTCACCGCATTCTTCATCCCACCTGCGAGAGTGATTTTCCATGGACCGCACGTTCGTCATGTTCAAGCCCGACTGCCTCGAGCGGGCGCTGCTCGGCAGGATCCTCGCCCGATTCGAGGAGAAGGGGCTGCGGCTCGTGGCACTGAAGATGCTTCGCATCACGCCCGCGCTCGCGAAGCAGCACTACGCCGAGCATGTGGAGAAGCCGTTCTACCCGGGGCTCGAGCAGTTCATCACGGCGTCGCCAGTGGTGGCGACGATCTTCGAAGGGCCCGAGGTGGTACGCGTGGTGCGCGAGATGCTCGGGGCCACGAGCGGCCTGAAGGCGGCCGCCGGCACGATCCGCGGCGACTTCTCCGCGAGCCGGCAGATGAATCTCGTGCATGCGTCCGACTCGCCCGAGTCGGCGGCCCGCGAGATCGGCATCTACTTCAAGGCCGACGAGATCCAGTCGTGGGATCCTTCGCTCGCCTGCTGGCTCCAGGCCCCGGGCGAAACGTGATTCACCGATGAGCCTGCTCGTCTTCGGGCATCGCAATCCCGACACCGACGCGATCTGTTCGGCGCTCGCCTACGCCGACTTGCTCCAGCGCACGACGCGGCCCGACGCCGTCGCGGCCTGTTGCGGCCCGCCCAACGAGCGCACCGAGTTCGTCCTGCGGCGGGCGGGCCTCGCAGCCCCGAAGCTCGTGATGGACGTGCGGCCCCAGGTCGAGGACGTGTGCCGGCGCGAGCTCGTGACGGCGTCGTTCGGCGACGCCTTCCACGAGGCCTACGAGCGGATGCGCAAGGGCGATCTGCGGGCGATCCCCGTGGTGGAGGGCCGGCGGGTCGTGGGAGTGCTCTCGATTCTCACGATGATGGAGCTCTTCTTTGTCGATGCGGCCGACTCGACGAAGGCCCGCGCCGTGACCACGAGCCTGCAAAAGATCTGCGAGGTGCTCGG
>JBMLMS010000490.1:0-1004 GCA_049243925.1 Pirellulales bacterium | reverse complement strand
GTCTTCAAGGGGCTCGTCACGGCCGAGCCGGTCGCGACGGCCGGCGCCGAGGGCGGGTCGACCTAAACCCGAGGCCGCTGGGCCGGCCACGACGCCTGGCGGATGCACGTCGAGTCGCATGAAGAAGCCCGTGCTGGTCGTCGCCCACGCCCGTTCGGGGTCGACCTATCTCTGCCAGCTACTGGCCGCGTTCACGGGCGTCCGATCGTATCTCGAGTTGTTCCACGCGGATCCCGCCCGGTTGACCGCATTCCTCGGCCCGGACGTGGCGCACGTCCGGCAGCGACTCGGCTTGGACGATGACCCGGCGCGCATGCAACGGGGAATCATCAATCGCCCTGATCTGCTCGTCGATTGCCTCGCCTCGCTTCACCCCGATGCCACCGTATCACTGAAAATTTTTCCCCCGCACCTCGATGCCCGACAGCTCGCCCTGCTCATCCCACGCTGTCAGGGTCTGATCATGCTGCGGCGAAACCTTCTGCACACCTATATTTCTCGCAACATCGCGCTGGCGACGGGTGCGTGGTCGGGCATCGATACCTCGAAGTATGCGATCCGGTTCACCACCGAGCACTTCGAACGTCATGCCGCCTGGGTCGCCCGCTTCTACGCTGCCGCGGACTCGATCGCACGTTCGCACGGCATCCCTGTCACGTGGCTCGACTATTCCGCGTTGTGTGCGGCTGGCGATCCGGAGCCCGTGGTGCGGCATGCCCTCGAGGCTACCGGGGTCGTGGATGCAGGGACTTTCCGGCCGGGGCAGGTCAGCATCACCCGACAGGATGAACGCCGATCGGCGCTCGACAAGGTCATGAATCCCGATGAACTGAAGAACTACGCCACCGCTCGGGGCCTGAGCAGCCTGCTCGATTCCGATGACGACGGTGCGATAGTCTACGAACGGTTCGTCTGAGTCTTCGCCTCCATCGGATCGCACCAGTGCATCTCGTCCACCCACGGCTCGGCTCGCCTGTCGTGAGCGGGGTGACGCACGACGGCGC
>JBMLMS010000489.1:0-4844 GCA_049243925.1 Pirellulales bacterium | reverse complement strand
GCATCATTTGCTCGGGGTTCGTCGTCTTCACGCGACGGATGAGCTCGCTGGCATCGGCCTTGCCGGCCACGGCCGCCGGGCCGAAGTCGCCGCCGCGGAGGATTGCCGCCCGCGAATCGAGCCGGAGGTGCGATTCCTGTCCGTCGGCCCCGTGGCACTCCACGCAGCGGGCGAGGATCAGAGCCTGCGCGGCCGAGGGGGTGCCATCACCGCCTGTGGCGGTCGGCACGACGCTCAGGGCGGCCACAGCGGCCACGGCCAATCGCAGGGCAAGTCGTCTCGACATTCACACGCTCCGGAACCTCTCCGGGAAGCTATGTGCCGACCCACCGGAATTTCGTACAAATTGGCTGAAATCCGCCGGTAAACCGCCTCCCCGAAGGCTTCACTCCGCGGGCTTCACGAGGATCGTGTGCGGAAAAGCGAGATACCCGCCGACATCCTGGACGGCAGCCCGCGCTTCGGGGCTCGCCCGGTAGGCGAAGTAGAAGACGCGCACGTCGTCGCAGCCGACCTGCGGCCGCACACGGTCGGCCGTGGTGAGAAAGCCGCGCACTTCCTGCGCCGAGACATTCGTCTTCGTTTCGCACAGAAACACCACCGGCCGGCCCGCAAGCGAGCCGCGCACAACCACGTCGATGTCGTCCTGACTGCCGTTTGATGTGGCAAACTGCTCCGGCCCCGACGACTCCTCCACGAACCCAATTTGCCTCGCGAGAATCTTCGGAATCCGCTCCATGGCGTAGGCCTCGAGGCCGCAGCCCACCGACTGGGCAAGGCCGCCGACCTGCTTCTGTACGTCCTTCATCGACCACGCGAGCGTGGCAATCTGCTCCTGCGCAGCCATCGATGTGGATGTGAGCTCCCCGATCTGACTCTGCACCACTTTGGTCGTGGACGTGAGCTCACCGATCTGACTCTGCACCACTTTTGTCGTGGACGTGAGCTCGCCGATCTGACTCTGCACCACTTTTGTCGTGGACGTGAGCTCGCCGATCTCACGCTGGATCACCTTCGTCGTGGACGTGAGCTCCCTGATCTCACCCTGCATCGCTTTCGTGTTCGACGTGAGTTCGCCAATCTCACCCTGCGTCGCAGACTGCGCGACCGCCAGCGATTGCAGCTCACGCGCCGTTTCCTTCTGGGCGATCACCACCTCGCGCATTTCCTGGGCAGTCTGTTCTTGTGCGACCGCGATGCGCTCGGTGCGTTCCCCCAGCCGCTCGACCGTGGCGGTCAGTCTCGCAAAGTCTTCGCGACGCACGAGATCCTCGTGCAGCCGCCCGGTGGCTTCGGCGAGCATCTGCGACTGGGTTTCGTTGAACGCCTTGCGGAACCACTGTGACATTTCAGCGACCGTGATCATCGGTGAACCTCTCTAAGATATGCTCCGTCCCGCCCGCCGGGAAATCCCGCCACAGCGGTGAGCTAGCCATTGAGTGTACGTGTGTATAGTATTCTGGAGCCGTTGTCAATTCAATAACGATTCGCCGCTCCGAGCGCCGTCATGAGAAAACTCGCCTCCCTGCAGACCGTGAAGCACGTCCGCCCCATTCCCGGGGCCGACAACATCGAGGCCGTCGGCGTGCTCGGCTGGCAGTGCGTGGCCAAGAAGGCCGAGTTCCGCGCGGGCGACCCCTGCGTCTACTTCGAGATCGACAGCCTGCTCCCCGATCAGCCGCGGTATGAGTTCCTCCGGCAGTCGTCGTTCAAGCCCGACCTCGGCAAATTCAAGCTCCGCACCGTGAGGCTCCGCAAGCAGTTGAGCCAGGGCCTCGCCCTGCCCGTCGGGCTGTTTCCAGAGGCGGCCGGCCTGCCGATCGGCGCCGACCTCACCGCGCTCCTCGGTGTGGAGCAATACGAGCCGCCGATCCCCACGTTCATCGCCGGCGACACCCGCACCTTCCGCTGGACGATCCCCAAGACCGACGAGATCCGGGTGCAGCAGGACGACGAGCACTCCTTCCTCGCGGCCCTCGCCGGCAAGCCGTATTCCATCAGCCTCAAGCTCGACGGCACGAGCTGCACCTTCATCATCGACCCGAAGGACGGCGAGTTTCACGCCTGCGGCCGCAACTACAGCTATAAGCAAACGCCGGAGCACGCCTTCTGGAAGATCAATGATCGCTATGGGATCAAGTCGGGCCTCGAGTCGCTCGGCGGATCGCTCGCCCTCCAGGGGGAGATCGTGGGGCCCGGCATCCAGTGCAACAGGCTCGGCCTGAAGGAGGTCGACTATTTCGTGTTCACCGTGGTGAACACGGCCACGCGCACGCGGCTTCCGCTCGACGAGGCCCAGGCGGCCGCTGCGGCGCTCGGCGTGCCCTTCGTGCCCGTGCTCGAGCGCGGCGAATCGTTTTCCTACTCGCTGGCCGATCTCCTGGAGAAAGCGAAGGGCCGCTACCGCGATCACTTCCCGGGCGCGAAGGAGGCCCAGGAGCGGGAGGGCATCGTGGTCCGCAGCCTCTGCGGCTCGATCAGCTTCAAGGCGATCAACAACGACTTCCTGCTCGCCGAGCAGTAGGCTCTCACACGCGGCCGGCCTGCCTGTTTTCCAGCTGCGGCGACTCACGGCAGTACCAAATTCGCCATCACCGGTGCATTCCATTCCAGCCGCCCATGCCCATCCCCACGCCCCATTCCGCCGCGGACTACGAGCTGTTTCTGGCCCTGTTCACCAAGTGCCAGGGCCGGCTCCAGGCGTTCATCCGCACGCTCGTGCACGATCCTTCGCAGGCCGACGACGTGTTCCAGGCCACGAGCCTCGTGCTCTGGCGGAGCTTCGCCACGTTTCGCCGCGACGCCGAGTTCCTCCCCTGGGCTCTCGGCACTGCCCGCCACCAGGTGCTGCTCCATTGGCGCACTCGGCGGCGCGACCGGCACGTGTTCAGCGATGACCTTCTGGCTGATCTTGCCGATGTGGCCGAGGCGAGAATCGATGTGGCGGAAACGCGGCTGGCGGCGCTCGAGAACTGCATGGCCGGCCTGTCAGAGCGGCAGCGGGATCTCGTGCGAATGTTCTACGGCGAGCACCAGCCTGCCGCTACGATCGCGAAGCACTGGGGCCGCAGCGTCCACGCCGTCTACAAGGCGCTCAAGGTCATGCGCCAGGCGCTCTTCGACTGTGTCTCCCGGAAACTCCGCGACCTCTCCCTTCCGCTCGACGAATCCGCAGGCGGCCAGCCTGTCATCTCGTAACACCCGGTCTGCTCTCGCTGCCATGCCCGCCACCCCTCGCCACCAAGAAGAACTGCTCGACCTCGCAGCCGACTACGTGCACGGCACGATCACGGCTGCCGACGGTTCGCGGCTCGAGGCCATGCTTCATGCGAGCCCCGCAGCTCGGAGGGAGTTCGTCGACTACTGCATGCTGCACGGCCAGATGGCCCTTTCGACGACGGCGGTGGGCCAGGGCGACGCCGCGGCCGGCACGCTCCACAGGCCCGGTTCGACACTGCCCAGGATCGGCCGCGCGGCCGCGATGCTGGCCGGCCTCGCACTCGCCGCCGCCTTCGTGGTGCTCGTGAGCAACACGCCTCGAGAAGAACCTTCCCAGAGCCCCGTTTCCGATTCGTACGACAACCGCCAACTGCCGCTGGTGACCGTCGCGAATCTCCAGGTGGACGGCGAAACGCCCACGCCGCTCAATCCCACGACGCTGCGGCCAGACAAGGCCACCGCCCTGCGATCGGCGAGCGGCGCCGACGTAAATGTCGCGGAGGCCGCCGTCTTCGGCGTCACGACGGGCGACTCGGGCACGCTGTACCACGGGAGTGTCCAAGCCCGGCTCGCCAAGCCCGACGCCAACTTCTCGGTGACCACGTCGAACCTGCGAATCGTGGACAAAGGCACGGCATTTCACGTCGATCGGATCGACAACGACCACGTCGCGGTAACGGTGCTCGACGGCGAGGTGGAGGTGCAGTCGCGGGTGCGGCTGCCCGTCTGCTACTGGCCGTTCGACGACGTCGACTCAGCCAGGGGCTCCGCGCAGGCTTTCGATGCCGTCGGCGGGCTGCCGGCGACGCTCGGGAGCGCCGCGACGCCTGTCGCCGGCATTGTCGGTGCCGGGGCAGTACGGTTCGACAACGCGCCGTCTGCCGTGGCGACGATCGGCGGCGGCGCCGGCGAGCAGGTGGGCACCGGCCTGTTTGCGATGGCCGAAGGGATCACCATCGAGGCCGTCGTGGCGTCAGCCTGGAGCGGCCGGTTCAAAGACTACGACGAGATTTTTCGCAAGGAGGATGGGGACGCTCGGATGCTTCTGTCGTTCCAGAACGATGGGACGACACACGAGGATTTCTCGGAACCGCCCGTGCAGGCCGGCCCTTGCCTGTCGCTCGGTCTCCATCTCGCCGGCCGCGGCTACCACGAACTCGACATGCCGCTCGATGGCGTCGACGGCCGGCCCACGCTCGCGGAGATCACCGACGGCAAGCCCCATCACGTGGTTGCCACCTACGACAGCTACACGGGTCGCAAGGCGATCTTCATCGACGGCCGCAAACGATTCGAGCATGCCTATCCGGTGGGCACGCTCGTGCGCTGCGGCGGGCCGGCGCCGGCGGAGATCGGTAACACGCGCGGCACCGAGCCCTTTACGGGCATGATCGATGAATTCGCGCTCTACGACTTCGCCCTCACGCCAGACGAGGTGGCCACACACTGGCAGCGAGTGGCGGCCGGACAAAACTACTTCGGCTCCGCCCCCCCTGCCCCGGGCTCCCCGCGGTGGCAGGCGATCACACGGCTGGTCGAAGGCCAGGCGATGACGTTCAACCAGGAAACCGGCCTGCCGCGCTGAGCCCTGCGAGCACCGCCCGATCGCTGCGGGCTTCCACGTC
>JBMLMS010000488.1:2028-4816 GCA_049243925.1 Pirellulales bacterium | reverse complement strand
CTCCGCTGGTCACATACGCCGTCTCAACGGCAGGGGTAACCCCTCGCCTCCCGTATCCGATGAACAGGAAGCCCGAGGCGTAAGCCGAGAGGATGCCTCGCGCCGAAGCCGGCGAGCGATCAACTCACGGCATGAGCTTCGGCCAGGCGGCGGCGAGCTTTGGCTGCGGCGGAATCTCGAGGCGGGTGCCCGGGGTCGTCGAGACGCGCGGGTCGAGGCGGCGGTTCCAGGAGAAGAGGGCCCGGTAGAGGCGGCCGTCGCCGTAGGCCCGCTCTGCGATCGACCACCACGTGTCGCCGGGGGCCGTCACGTAGCTACCGGCGATCGGCGCGGCGGGGGCCTCGCGGCTGTCGTCGGCGGGGATTGAAGGCGGTGGTGGCGGTCGTCGCGGGAAGGCGTCGATCGGGGTGGCGGCGGCTGGCTCCGTGCGGGGCGGCGCGAGCGCCGCGTCGGCGGGATCCGGCTCGATGACGGGGGGTGGAGCGAAGACGGGGGCCGCGGGCGGGGGGGCGATTTCGTCCGGGATTTCGGCGTCGGGAGCGGTGAAGGCCGAGCGCGTGACGAACGGGTCGCGGCGCACGGCCGGGGAAGTCATTGCCGGCACGCGCGGTTCGAGGGCGGGCGGTTCCACCAGGTCGTGCGACGTGGCGACGATTTCTTGCGGATCGACGTCGGGGCCGGCGCCGATGGGGGGCCGGGGCACGAGCAGCTTCATCGACAACACGCCCATGAACGCGCCGCCGAGCACGCCGAGCACTGCCAGAAGAAATGTGGTTTCACGACCCATCGCGCGTCGCTGCCGGCTGCCGCCGGGCCCCGAGGGGGCGGGATTCTCCTGAATCCAGCCGTTCGTCGCCAGACCGTTCAGGAGGCCGGAATTGCGGCCAAGCGGCTGGCGACGCGGAGCTTGGCCGACCGGCTCCGGGGGTTGGCCGCGACCTCCTCCGGGCCGGCCTCGACGGGCGACCGAGTGAGGCACTCCCAGACCTGGCGATTGCGGAAGGCCTGCTTGGCGAGCCGGTCTTCGAGGGAGTGAAACGAGATCACCGCGAGGCGGCCGCCCGGCACGAGCCGCTGCGGGATCCGTTCGAGCGCGATGCGCAGTGATTTCAGTTCTTCATTGACGGCGATCCGCAGGGCCTGAAACGTGCGTGTGGCCGGATGGATCCGCGACGGCGGGTGCTGCCGCGGGATCGCCGACATCACGAGCCGGGCGAATTCACGGGCGGAGTGAATCGGCTGCTTCCCGCGCACGGCCGCGATCCGCCGGGCGATCCGCCGGCTATGCCGCTCCTCGCCAAACTCGTAAATGATGTCGGCGAGGCTCTCCGGCTTCATGCGATTCACGATCCGCCACGCCGGCTCTCCCTCGGTGGGATCGAACCGCAGGTCGAGCGGGCCGTCGGCATCGAAGGAGAAGCCGCGGTCATGGTCGGCGAGTTGGTCGCTCGAGAGGCCGACGTCGAGCAGCACGGCATCGACGGCCTCGATCGAGAGGGCATCGAGCACTTCGGGCAGGTCGCAGTAGTTGGCCTGCGCGAATCGCACGGGGAGGCCGGCGAGCGCACGTGCTCCCCGGTCGATCGCGGCCGGGTCGCGGTCGATCGCGATCACGAGCCCGTCGGGCCCGACGGCGTCGGCAAGGAGCCGCGTGTGGCCGCCGCCGCCGAGCGTGCCGTCCACCACGCGCATGCCGGGCCGCACGGCGAGGAACGACATCACCTCGGCCGGCAACACGGGGGCATGAACGCTCGAATGCGGCTGCATGCCCTCACTCTACCACGCGCGCCGGCTACATTGGCGGCATGGCCGACGCGGATCTTTACGACTACGACCTGCCCCCCGAGCTGATCGCCCAGCAGGCGCTCGCCGACCGAGCGGCGGCACGGCTGCTCGTGGTGCATCGGGCCACCGGCACGCTCGAGCACCGACAGATCCGCGACCTGCCCGAGCTCCTCGCGCCGGGCGATCTCGTCGTCGTGAACGACACACGCGTCGTGCCGGCCCGGCTCATCGGCCGCCGCGCGGCCACGGGCGGCGCGTGGGAAGGGCTCTTTCTGCGGGTGGATGAGACGACAGGACTGTGGCAGATTCTCGCGCACACCCGCGGGCGGCCCGCGATCGGCGAGTCGGTGGCGCTCGTCGATCGCACCGGAGCCGAGGGCGTCACGCTCGAGCTCGTCGGCCGCGGCCTCGGCGGCACGTGGCTCGTGCGGCCGTCGGTGGCGGGGCCTGCGGAGGAGGTGCTCGCCCGGGTCGGCCGGGTGCCGCTGCCGGGCTACATCCGCGGCGGCGACGAGCAGCACGGCGATCTCGAACGCTACCAGACCGTGTTCGCCCGGGCGGCCGGCTCGGCGGCGGCGCCGACGGCGGGCCTGCACTTCACGCCCGATCTGCTCACGGCGCTCGCGGCCCGGGGAATCGGCCGGGCCGACGTCACCCTCCACGTGGGCATCGACACGTTCCGGCCGATCACGGCGGAGCGGCTCGACGACCATCCGATGCACACCGAATGGTGCGCCTGCCCGGAGCCGACGGCCGCAGCGATCCGCATGACGAAGGCCCGGGGCGGCCGCGTGGTGGCGGTGGGCACGACGGCGATGCGCACGCTCGAGACAGCGGCCCGGTCCGGCGCCGTCTCGGCCTGGTCGGGGCCGACCGATCTCTTCATCCGACCCGGGTTTTCCTTCCACGCCGTGGACTGCCTGTTGACGAATTTCCATCTCCCGCGGACAACGCTGCTCGTGCTCGTGAGCACGTTCGCCTCGCGGGAGCTCATCCAGGCCGC
>JBMLMS010000488.1:0-1928 GCA_049243925.1 Pirellulales bacterium | reverse complement strand
GAAGACGTGCTCGTGGTGCCGCGGTCGTTGTTCGATCGAGTCGGCGCGTTTCAAGGCTTTTGCGGCGACGTGGCCGGCTACCTGCCCGTGCTGCTCGATCCGAAGCACACGTCGTGGCGACCACGGGCCTCTGTCGAGGACGATCCGTCGTTCAAGCAATTGATTCCCTACTGCGTGCTCGCGCATCGGGGCGCCGATGGCGGCCTGCGGTATTTCTCCTACACCCGCGGCGGTGGCCAGAGCGAGGCCCGGCTGCGGGCCAAGCGGTCGGTCGGCATCGGCGGCCATATCGCCAGCTGCGACGGCGCCCATGGCGACGACACGTCGTACGATGCCGGCATGCGGCGTGAGCTGGCCGAGGAGATCGCGATCGAGGGGCAGTGGCAGGCCCGCTGCGTGGGGCTCATCAACGACGACTCCAACGCCGTCGGCAGCGTGCACCTGGGCGTCGTCCACATTCTGGAGCTGGAGCTGCCCGCCGTGGCGTCGCGGGAGAGCGAGCTCGTCGAGTGCGGCTTCGACACGCTGGCAGCATTGCTTGCGGCACGCGAGCGATTCGAGACCTGGTCGCAGATCGCCCTCGACGCCCTCCACGACGGTACGATTGCAGTGTGACGATCTACCTCGACAACCACTCGACGACCCGCCTCGATCCCCGCGTGCTCGAGGCGATGCTGCCCTGGCTCACGGAGCACTACGGCAACGCCGGCAGTGCGACCCACGAGATGGGCCGCGAGGCGCGGGCCGCGGTCGATGGGGCGCGTGAAACGGTCGCGGCAGCCATCGGCGCTAACGCTCGCGAGATCGTCTTCACGAGCGGGGCGACCGAGAGCAACAACCTCGCGATCCTCGGCTTCGCAGCCCGCGCGCCCGTGGACCGACGGCACGTGGTCACCGTCGTCACGGAGCACCACGCCGTGCTCGACCCGCTCGAGCACCTCGAGCGCACGGGGTTCACGGTCACTCGGCTCGCGGTGGAGCCCGGCACCGGCCGCATCGACCCCGACGCCGTTGCCGCCGCCCTGCGGCCCGACACATGCCTCGTGTCGATGATGCTGGCCAACAACGAGATCGGCGTCGTGCATGACATCCCGGCGATCGCCGCGCAGGTGCATGCACGCGGCGCCGCGCTGCACGTCGACTGCGCCCAGGCCCTCGGTCGGGTGCCAGTGGCCGTCGACGCGCTCGGCGCGGACCTCGCCAGTTTCTCGGCGCACAAGTTTCATGGGCCGAAGGGCGCGGGCTTCCTCTACGTGCGTCGTCGTGAACGCGTGGTGCGCATCGACCCGCTCGTCTACGGCGGCGGCCAGGAGCGCGGCATGCGGAGCGGCACGCTCGACGTGCCCGGAATCGTGGGCATGGCGGAGGCCGCTCGGCTCGCGGTGGCCGATCTCGCCACGGAGCCTGCGCGTCTGCGTGGCCTGCGGGACCGCCTCTGGATGCTCTTGCAGCGCGAGATCCCCGGCATCGCCCTCAACGGCCCGCCGCTCGCCGATCCGGCCGTGCGGCTCGCGAACAATCTCAATGTGCGGATTCCGGGCATCGACGGCCAGTCGCTCCTGGCCACGCTCGCCGCCGACGGCCTGGCGCTCAGCTCCGGCAGCGCGTGCTCGTCGGAGCAGCCGCGGCCGAGCCATGTCCTGCTCGCGATCGGCCTCACCGAAGACGAAGCCCGCGCGAGCCTCCGCTTCGGCCTCTCGCGATTCACGACCGACGCCGAAATCGACGAGGCAGCCCGACGTATCGCCGCGGGGGTCGCGAAGTTGCGGTCGCTGTCGTCCTGATGATTGCCCCGTACGTTGATCGTCGACTCGCACAGACAGGCTTCGGGCTTTCCCTTATCCCGCCGCCCGAGGGCGGGGCGTGCGACAATCACCCGCATTCGGAGCCAAGGGAGGCATGCTCGAGGGATGCTTCACGGAACGGCA
>JBMLMS010000487.1:0-1547 GCA_049243925.1 Pirellulales bacterium | reverse complement strand
CCATCGATCACCGTCAGCCCGAGCCGCTGGACAATCGCCCGACCGAGCGCCGCGTCATCCTCCCACGGAGGATACTTGCCGCCCCAGGCGTTCCAGCCCCAGCACACGGCGGCCGTTTTCGCGCCCGGCGTGGCCTTGCGTGGCACGACGAACACCGGCCCCGTGTCTCGGAGCCACGAATCGTTCGTGGGGAGGTCGACGAACTCGATGCTCGCGGCGCCGTCGAGCCGTGCGCGGGCATCGGCGAGCACGGCGCCACTCGCCACGATCCGCACCGGCTCGTAGCGGGCGATGAGCCGGGCCACCTTTTCGAACACGCCTGGGATCACGGCGAAGTCGCCGAGCCACGTGGCCTTCCGATGCGGCCAGGCGAGCCACGTGGCTGCATGCGGCTCCCACTCAGCCGGCAGGCGATAGCTCGATGCACCCGCGGCCATCATGCACCACCCCAGCGGTGAAGCAGCCCGCCGTAGGCATCGATGCGCCGGTCACGGAAAAACGGCCACCGTGTCCGGGACCACTCAATGCGATCGAGGTCACACTCCACGACGACCGTCTCGGGCGTGTCGTGTCCCGCCTTCACGAGCCGCTGGCCATTCGGAGCATAGACGACGCTCGCCCCCCAGAACCGTAGGCTTCCCTCGCGGCCGGTGCGATTGACCGCGACCACGAACACTCCATTGGCGATCGCGTGGCTCCGGAGCATCGTGTCCCACGACTCATACTGCTCATGGTGGAGGTTCTCCTCGCCGTCGAGCCAGCCGATCGCCGTCGGATAGAAGAGCACCTCGGCCCCCGCCAGCGCCGTGAGCCGGGCCGCCTCGGGATACCACTGATCCCAGCACACGAGCGGGCCCACCTTGAGCCGGCTCGTGGGCACGCTCACGAACCCTGTGTCGCCGGGCGCAAAGTAAAACTTCTCGTAGTAGTGCGGGTCGTCCGGGATGTGCATCTTGCGATACACGCCCGCCGTCGAGCCGTCGCGATCGAAGATCACGGCAGTGTTGTGGAAGAGGCCCGGCGTGCGCCGCTCGAACACGCTCCCCACGAGCACCACGCCGTGCTTTCTCGCCGCGGCGGCAAGCCGCTCCGTGAGCGGCCCCGGCACGATTTCCGCGTCGCCAAACTTTCCGTGGTCTTCGGCCTGGCAGGGATACTCGCCGGCAAACAGTTCCTGCAGGCACACCACCTCGGCTCCGGCGGCGGCCGCCTCGGCGATGCCCGCGAGGGCCTGGGCGACATTGTGCTCCCGCGCAGGCGAGCACTCCGACTGCACCAGGCCGATCCGCACCACGCGGCTCATCTGTCGGCCACATCAAGCTTCGCAGCCGGCACGGGAAACTGCTCGGCGAGATCGGCCACCTCGGCCTTCGTCGCCACCACGAGCTTCTCGTCGGCCGGGCTCTTGAGAACACGCAGGATCCAGGCGGCGATCTGCTTCATCTCGTCGGCACCCATGCCGCGCGTCGTGAGCGCGGGCGTGCCGAGACGGATGCCGGAGGGATCCATCGGCTTCCGCTCGTCGAAGGGGATCATGTTTTTGTTGC
>JBMLMS010000486.1:0-6620 GCA_049243925.1 Pirellulales bacterium | reverse complement strand
ACAGCAAGCCCGCAGTGAGCGTCCGGCGAGACGGTACGGGGTAACCCCGAGCCGGATTGGACGAGTTAAGCCAAGCAAGCGGGACGCTTGCCCCACGCGGGATATGGGGAGCCCGAAGCCGGCGCGTCACACGCGCAGGGCGGCGTCGCCGAGGTCGCGGATGTATCGCTGCCGCATCTGCGCGAGCAGCATGCCCAGGAACACGTTGAGGCCGAGCGAGAGGAAGAGCGCGATCAAGCTGCCGATCAGCCAGCCCCATGGCTTGTCCGGCACCACGGACGTCGGTTGAGTCTCGTCGAGAAGCCGGGCCGACGACGGCGCGACCGCAGCGACGGGGGCGGCTCGCGGCCGCTTCTGGGCTTCGACGATCGATCGCTCGACGGCTGGCGGCCACGAGTCGGCGACGTAGACCTTCACCCGGCGCACGTTGCGGGCGTCGGCCGGCACGTCGCTCGTGAACGTGTAGGGATTGGCGTTGCGGACGAGGTCGGGCTCGACCCGCATCAGGTATTCGCCGCTCCCCTCTTCCGTCGGCACATACGCCGTCTCGATGCCCGTCGCCAGGAGGCCGGCGAGGAGGAAGGCCATCTTGATGATCATGTGCGGAAAGCTCCCTGAGTCGGGCGAGGTCGGGCTCGGACGGGACGGGCGGTCAGGAGGATTTCACTCTGCCGGACGGCGTTTGTGCAACTCCCGTCGCGGCGGCCTGCTCCGCACCGGCCGCGGACGGCTGAACGCCCGAGAAATGGTCGAGTTCGGTCTGGAGCATGGTGAGGGCGGCCTGGAGGAAGGCCACGGCGATCGGGCCCACGAAGATCCCGATCGGGCCGAGCGCTCCCACGCCTCCCAGCACGCTCAAAAGCGCGAGCAACGGATGCAGCTTCGACTGCCCGTGGAGCACGATCGGCTTGATGATGTTGTCTACGGTGGACACCACGCACAGCCCCCACGCGGCGAGCCCGGCCGCGGTCCAGGTGTCTTTGACGAAGAAGAGGAGATAGAGGCTGGCCGTGCCCCACACGGCCGCCGCGCCCACGAAGGGCACGAGGGCGCCGAAGAACGTGAGCAGCGTGAGCAGGAACACGCCCTTCAGGCCCGCCACCGAGAAGCCGATCCCCGCGAGCACCGCCTGCACGATCGCGGCGAGTAGCGTCGATGACACCACGGCCCGGCTCACCTCCTCGAACTCCTCGAGCAGCTGCCACTGGTAGCGTGGGTCGAGGGGCACGAGCCGCGTGACGGCGGCGAACATCCGCCGGCCATCGGCCAGAAAATAGAAGAGCGCGACGGTCATCACGATCAGCCCGATCACGAGCTTCGCGATCACGACGGGCGTGCGGGCGGCGATCGGGCCGACCCACTCCTCGGCGAGTTTGCGGACTTCGGCGTTGACGGCGTCGGCGGTGAGATGCAGGCCCGTGGCCTGATTCACCGAGTCGACGAGCCCGCCGAGCACGTTGGCGTCGAGTTTGAGCCCGTCGGGCGCGCGGAGAATCGCGACGGCCTCGCCGCCGGCCCGGGCGATGAGCAGGAACAGTGGCACGAGCACGATCACGAGCACGAACAGCGTGGTCAACGCCGCCGCCACCCACTCCGGGGCCTGGATCCGATCCCGGAGCCAGCGGTGCAGCGGCCCGAAGATCACGACGAGCATCGCCGCCAAAAGCAGCGGCAAGAGGAAGCTCGCCATCACCCGCAGCGACAGCAGACCGAAGACGGCCACGAGCCCGAGGATCACTCCGAGGGAAACCAGACGTGTCATGGGGGATCCTGTCGTCCGTGGATGGCGACCAAAACGGGCAGGCCGTCGGCCTCTGCCAAGAGTCTACGCGGCGGCCGAAGCGTGCGCCAGCATGACATTCGGGCCGCGGCGCGGGTATCCTCTCGCACGGTTCCGCCTCGCCACCCTCCGGCCATCGGCCCATCGCCCCACCCACCTGACGGCCGTCGGCATCCCAATGCACGTTCCCGACGTCTCCCTCGTCATTCCGGTGCGCGACGAAGCGGGCAACATCGGCCCCTTGATCGCCGAGATTCGTGCCACGCTCGACGCCGCGGGCCGGCACTGGGATCTGTTCGTCGTGGACGACGGCTCGAGCGATGCGTCGTGGAGCGAGATCGAGGCTGCCGCTGCGGCCGACCCGCGCGTGGCGGGCATTCGGCATCCCACCGGTCGCGGCAAGTCGGCGGCGCTGGCCGCCGGGTTCGCGCGGTGCCGGGGCCGGTTCATCGTGATGCTCGACGGCGACGGCCAAGACGACCCCGCCGGAATCCCCGCGATGCTCGCTCGGCTCGAGCGCGACGGTGGGCCCCGGGCCGATCTCGTCAACGGCTGGAAGACGCCGCGGCTCGACCCCTGGCACAAGACACTCCCATCGAGGGTGTTCAACGGGCTCGTCGGGGCTCTCACCGGCCTGCACCTGCACGATCACAACTGCGGCCTGAAGGCGTTTCGCCGCGAGGTGGTGGACGGGCTCGCGCTCGGCACGGGCATGCACCGCTTCATTCCCGTGCTCGCCGCGGCCCGCGGCTTTCGCGCCGTGGAGATGCCGGTGCACCATCGGCGGCGCACCCATGGCCATTCGAAGTATGGAGTCACGCGGTTCTTCGCCGGGCTCTACGACCTCATACGGGTGGCGATGCGGGTGCGCGGACAGGGGCTGCTCGCGGCACAGGCCGCGCGGGGCATGTCGCGGGGCCGGCTGCGGCGGAGCGTCTATACGATCTTCGCCACGCTGGCCGTGGGAGCGGTGCTGGGGCGGATCGGAGCCGTGGCCAGCGTCGACAAGCTCGCACTCGAAAAGCGGCTCGTCACCGACGCCATCGCCGCGGCCGCTGCGGCGGGCCTGCCGGCCGACCCTGCGGCCATCCGCACGCGGATCGAGACGGAGAAGCGACTCCTGCGGCCGTTTCTCTCCGCCAACGACCGCAGCCGCTGGCTCACGATCCGAGCCCTCGTGGAGCGGGGCACTTTCGCGATCGACGACCTCGTGGTCGAGCCTGGCTGGGACACGATCGACGCCGTCGCCCATCCCGATGCTACCGGGCGGATGCGGCTGTATTCGAGCAAGCCGCCGCTGCTTTCAGTGCTCTGCGCGGGGCCCTATTGGCTTCTGCATACGGCCACCGGCTGGACCCTCGGCGACCATCCATTCGCGCTCGGTCGCATGCTGATGGTGCTCTTCGGCCTCGTGCCGCTCGTCGTGACGTTCGTCTACACCTTCCGGCTCATCGAGGCCACTGGCACCACCGACTGGGGCCGGCTGTGGGCCGCGGCGCTCGCCACCGGCGGCACGCTGCTCACCACGTTTGCCGTCGTGCTCACCAACCATGTCCCGGCCGCCGCGTGCACGGCGGCGAGCGCGTGGTATCTGCGGCGGGTCGCATGCGACGGCGTGCGTTCGCCC
The DNA here is from genome assembly GCA_049243925.1 of Pirellulales bacterium. Classification (GTDB taxonomy): domain Bacteria; phylum Planctomycetota; class Planctomycetia; order Pirellulales; family UBA1268; genus RGVT01. The sequence continues at coordinate 3,213 of JBMLMS010000486.1, read as the reverse complement.
GCCACCTTCGCGGCCGCGGGCCTCGCCGCGGGCCTCGCCGCCGCATTCGAACTGCCGGCGCTGGCGTGGTGTGCGGCGGTGTTCGCGATCCTGGCCGCCGTCGACGCTCGGCGCACGATCATGGCGGCCCTGCCGGCGGCCGCCCTCGTGGCCGCCGCGGCCATCGGCACCAACTGGCTCGCCCACGGCACACCGGTGCCTGCCTACGCCCATCGGGCCGGCGCCGACAATTGGTACGACTACGCCGTCACGCTGCCCAATGGCAAAGTGCTCACGAGCTATTGGCGAAACCCGCAGGGTGTGGACCGGGGCGAGGCGTCGCCCATCGCCTACGCCTGGCACGCGCTCGTGGGCCACCACGGCATCGTGTCGCTCACGCCCGCATGGCTGCTCGTGGTGCCGGGCCTTGCGGGGCTGGCGGCCCGCGGCCGTCGGTCGAGCTCCCACGAACGCTCCCTGGGGCTCGCGATCGCGGCCGTGTCGGCGATCGTGCTCGTGTTTTACTTCACCCGATCCCAGGCCGACCGCAACTACGGCGGCGTGACGAGTGGGTTTCGCTGGGTGTTTTGGCTCGCCCCCCTGTGGATCACCGCCACGCTGCCGGCCATCGATCGGCTCGCCGGGCAGCGGCTCGGCCGCGGCATCGCGCTCACCCTGCTCGCGCTCTCGGTCGTGTCGGTCGCCTATCCGACCTGGAATCCTTGGACGCCCCCATGGATCTCGCAGTGGATGGCCCATGTGGGCTGGCTGCCGCCGTCATGAAGCGATCGCCTCCCGCACCTCGGCAGGCCAGCGTTGCGGCAGCGGCGCTTCGATCGTGATCGAAGCGCCAGTGTCGGGATCGGTGTAGCGAATCTGCCACGCATGCAGCGCGATCGCGTGCCGCCGTGGGTCGACGGTCGGTGCGAAAGCTGAAAGTGCCGACGGGCCGGCGCCGTAGTGCGTGTCGCCGACGATGGGCAGGCCGCGGCTGGCAGCCTGCACCCGCAGCTGATGCATGCGGCCGGTGAGCGGCTCGAGCCCGAGGAGCAGCGTCCCCGGCAGCGGGTGGGCGAGCGTGCGCACGAGCGTGACGGCCTCGCGGGCCCCGGGCTCAGCCGCTCCGGCGATCCGGGCCCGCGGTTCGTCAGGCACCTTCACGAGCATGTCGCGCCATTCCGCCGCGCCGGCAGCGAGCGCGGCGGGCGGCTCGCCGGCGACGAGCGCGAGGTAGGTCTTCGTGATCTCGCGGCGTTCGAACTGCCGAGAGAGCTTGCGGGCGGCCCGCGGGGTGACGGCCAAGAGCAACACGCCCGAGACGACCCGATCGAGCCGGTGCGGCACTCCGAGATACGCGCCGGCATCGAGCCGGGCCCGCAGCCACGCCTCCGCGCTCGGCATGCCGGGCGGGGCCTGCGTGGCCAGGCCCGCGGGCTTGGCCACGGCCACCACGCCTCCGCCCTCGACGAGCACGGCCGGCAAGAAATCCGCTTCTGTTTCCTGGGGATCAAATCCCTCTTTCATCTGCCCCCCCAGTCGGATAGGTTTTCAGCATCCTCGTATAGGTGTCCATCATGGCAACGAAACTCCTCATCGTCGACGATCACGAAATTGTTCGCCGCGGCATCGCAGAGCTTGTCGACACGGCCGACATCCAGGTGGTGGCGGAGGCGTCGGACGGCGACGCCGGCGTCAGCGCGGCCCGGCGGCACAAGCCCGACGTCGTCCTGCTCGACGTACGCATGGGCGGTAAGGACGGCATCGACGCCATCAAGCGCATCCGCTCCGCCGCGCCCAACGCCCGCGTGGTGATGCTCTCCGCATTCGACAGTTCCACCTACGTGGCCCGGGCCGTGTCGGCCGGGGCCCACGACTACGTCTTGAAGACGGCCACCCGCAAGGAGCTGCTCGACGCGATCGGCGGAGCGGCCAAAAACGCCCCGCCTTCCCGCTCGGGTGAATTCCGTCGGATCGCCGGCGCGATGGCCAAACGCGAGGTGTCGACCGCGACCGACGTGCCGCTCACGCCCCGCGAGACGCAGGTGCTCCGCCAGGTGGCGCTCGGTCTCTCGAACCGCGAAATCGCCGACTCGCTCGAAATCAGCATTGAGACGGTGAAGGAGCACGTGCAAAACCTGCTCCGCAAGACCGCCCTCGACGACCGCACCCAGGCTGCCGTGTGGGCCATCCGCCACGGCATCGCCTGAGCGCGGGCATTCCTGCGGATTACGACTCGAGCCGCTTGAGCGCCGCAATGGCGGCGAGCGCCCGATCAGCCGTGCCGAAATGGCTCACGAGCCGCTTGGCGGCGATCAGATCCTCGACGGAGATCGGGCCGCCTCGCCCGCCGACAGGCCGCTGCACCTTGCCGGCGCCCGCCTCGGCGCCACGCCGCTTCCGCGGCCGGAAGCCCATTCGCTTGAGCACCATGCTCACCTGGGGCGACGACACCTCGACCCCCTGCTTCTTGAGCTGCGCGATGATCACGATCGGCCGCGGCTTCTCGCCCTTCTCCTTCATCGCAGCAGCGATGCGGCGGATCTCGGCGGACTTGTTGACGTCTTTCGCGGGCTTCTTCTCGACCATGGGGTCTCGCGCTCCTCGGCTTTGGGGAATGTTATCTCGGTGTTACTAACATCCGGATTACACTATGCTCACACCCGCTTTGCAACCCCCTCCCGCGCACCTTCTCCCACCCCCCGGCGCCACATGCCCACGTTCGATTATTCCTTCACCGTGCCGGCGTCACTCGCCGCTGTGCAGGCGTTTCATGGCGACACGAGCGCCTTGAAGCGGCTCACGCCCCCGCCCACGATCGTGCAACTGCACTCGATCGAACCGCTCGCCGAAGGCTCCGTGTCGAAGTTCACGCTCTGGGTGGGCCCGCTGCCGTTGCATTGGACGGCAGTGCATCGCAACGTCTCGTCGCACGGCTTCACCGACGTACAGGCCTCGGGCCCGGCCGCCCGCTGGGAACACACCCACACCTTCACGCCGCTCGACTCGTCGACGACCCGCATCGACGAACACATCGAGTTCGAGCACAAACCGGGCTTCTGGGGCGTCGTCACCCGTCTGCTCTTCTCGCAGCCAAACCTGACCCTGATGTTCTTCTACCGCAAACTCGCCACGCGGTATTACCTGCGGAAGCAGGCATAGGGCGATCGCGAGGTCGTCGCCAGATAGTCAGGGCGCCGGCTTACGGTCACCGAGCAAAGCTCGGCTCCCACACGC
>JBMLMS010000485.1:0-4403 GCA_049243925.1 Pirellulales bacterium | reverse complement strand
ATCGGCAGGGGATGGGCGGCGAGGCCGGCAGTGAGCGAGTCGATGTCGAACGTGACTGTGCCGGTGTGCGAGGCGTTCCAGAGCACGATCGTGAGCAAGCCGAGGAAGGCGAGCACACTACCGGCCAGCGTGTAGAGGAAAAACTTGATCGCGGCCTTACGACGTTCGTCGTGGCCCCAGATGCCGATTAGGAAGAAGAGCGGCACGAGGGTGAACTCAAAGAACACGTAAAACAGGATCACGTCGCGAGCGGCGAACACGCCGAGCATCGCCGCTTCGAGCACGAGCAGGAGCACGTAAAACCCAACCGGCCGCTCCTTGATCGCTTCCCAGCTCACGAGCACGGCGGTGAGCGAGAGCAGGGCCGAGAGGCCGAAGAGCCAGATCGACAGGCCGTCGAGGCCGAGCGAGAGCCGCACGTCGAACATGCCGTCTACGAGCCAGGGCAGCGTCACGACGGCGAAGGGCTGGCCGGCCGCCGCCTCGGGGCTCGCCAGATACCGCACCACGAGCCAGCCGGCGGCCACGAGCGTGAGCAGGGCCGTGACCGCGGCGCTTTGCCGCACCGCGGCATAGCCGCGCGACCCGAGCACCCAGGCCACGACCGCGCCGACGAGCGGCGTGACGAGCACGAGCACGAGATGCATCCCGGGAGTGAGGCCGTTCATGAGGGTGGTGTGTCGAGTGAAAAGGGAAGGGGGTCAGCCGCGGAGCCGCCAGGCGAGTACGAACACGATCGCGAGCACGCCCATCACGCCCGCCAGGGCATAGCGCTGGAGGAGCCCGGCCTGGAGACGCCGCACCACGCCGCCGAGCGCGGCGGGCAGCCGGGCGACCCCGTTCACGAGGCCGTCGATCACGAAGCGGTCGAAGAGCGCCGCCACGAGGGCCAGGCCCTCGAGCGGCCGCACGATGAGGCCGGAATAGAGTTGGTCGATGTAGCAGCGGTTGGCGAAAAACGTCTGGAGAGGACCCAAAAACCGCTCCATCTGCGGGCCGTCGCTGCGCCGGCCGAGGTGGCCGATGGCGGCAATCACGATCCCGATCGCGGCCGCGAGCGAGCCCTGGATGGCGAGATCCATGTGGAAGGCGTGCGGCACCGCCGTGGCCGTCACGGCCGGCGCTGAAAACGAAGGCGTGGCGGTGAGGAAGTGCGCGAGCCACTGCGAGTTGAAAAGCCACCATCCGGCGATGGCCGAGGGCACCGCGAGGGTGATGAGCGGCAGGGCCATCACCGGCGGCGATTCATGGGCGTGGTGGCCGGCCTCCTCGGGCACACGGGTGGGGCCCGTGAATGTCATGAAGACCGCGCGGAATGTGTAGAAGGCCGTGAGCCCCGCCGTGACGAGCGACATCCAGAAGAGCACGCGGAACGTCTCCGGTGTGTTGAGGATGGCGGCAGGCGCGGCCGCCGGGGACCGTGTCAGGGAAGCCAAGCGCATGGTGGGGGCACCCTCACCCCGGCCCTCTCCCGGCGGGAGAGGAAGCAAGGAAGCGGGCTGTGCCGAAGGGAGAGAGAGGACGGCGTGGCCGTTCGCTGGCGCGGCGTCGTGGTGTTCACCGTGGGCGTTTGGCCAGCCCCTGGCGTGGAGCGTGGCGAGGATCTCGTCTTTGCTGAAAAACCCTGAGAACGGCGCGACGCCGGCGAGGGCGAGGGCCCCCACCAGGAACGTGGCCGCCGTGATCGGCATGATCCGCCGCAGGCCGCCGAACCGCCGCATGTCGATCACGCCCCCCATCGAGTGCATGACCGAGCCGGCCCCGAGGAACAGCAGGGCCTTGAAGAAGGCGTGCGTCACGAGGTGGAAGATCGCGGCCGTGAAGCCGAGGAGCGTGCCGGTGCCGAGGCTCGCGAACATGTAGCCGAGCTGGCTGATCGTGGAGTAGGCGAGCACCCGCTTGAGATCGTTTTGCACGGTGGCGATCAGGCCGGCCACGAGCGCCGTCGTCGCCCCCACGATCGACACGGCCGCGAGCGCATCGGGGCAGGCCATGAAAAGCGGCGCGCTTCTCGCCACGAGGTAGATGCCCGCCGTGACCATCGTCGCCGCGTGGATCAGGGCGCTGGCCGGCGTGGGGCCTTCCATCGCGTCGGGGAGCCAGACATGAAGCGGCAACTGCGCGCTTTTGCCGCAGGCCGCAAGCAGGAGACACAGGCAGATCGCCGTGCCGACAGCTCCCCCCACGATGCCGCCCGCATCGGCCAGCCGCGTCTGCCCGAGGATGCCGGGCAGGATCGTGCCGTCGGGGGAGAGTGTGTCGTGGAAGTCGAGCGTGCCGTAGGTCATCCAGAGGAGGAACGTGGCGATCGCGAGGCCGAAGTCGCCCACGCGGTTGACGAGAAACGCCTTCTTCGCTGCCCGCGCCGCCTCGGGCTTCGTGAACCAGAAGCCGATCAGGAGGTAGCTGCACGCGCCCACCGCTTCCCAGAACACATACACGACGAGGAAGTTGCTCGCCGCCACGAGCATCGACATCGAGAACACGAACAGCGAGAACACGGCGAAGAACCGCGGATAGCCTGGATCGTGGTGCATGTAGCCGATGGAATAGATCGCCACCACGAGGCCGATGCAGGTGATGATGGCGAGCAGGGTGGCCGTGAGCGGGTCGAGCCGCAGGGCCACGGGAATGGTGAAGGCCCGCGACGCACTTCCCGCGCCGCTCACAGCGGTGCCCGGGAGAGCCGCGGCGCTCCCGGCAGGCGGCACATAGGCATCCTGCACCGAGGCCCATTGCCAGAGCGTGGTGATCATCTCGACCGGCCGCACCGGCTCCGCGTGCGGCCCGTGGGCCGTGCCCACCTGATTCGACGTGCCAAGAAGCAGCGTTACGGCCACCGCGGCGGCCGCGGCGATGCCGGCAATGGCCGGCAGGTGGGCCCGCGGGCCGAGCAGGCGGCCCAACAGGAGTGTGAGCACCGACCCGACGAGCGGCAGGAGCGGCACGAGCACGAGGAGCGTGGCGGGAGAGAGTGACTGCATGCGGAGTGGGAGATCGGGGGGAGGTGCGGGCGGCTACACGTGCTCGCGTTCGAGCGCCGCGTCTTCATCGGCCGGGGGCAGAACGCCCGCCCTCGCGAGCCGTGGCCAGCGGGGCGGGACGGCGTCGGAGGCGGGCAGAGCGTGGTCGACCGCCTTGGGCACCGTGGCTTCGCGGAGCGCCTGCCAGGAGGCGGCATCGAGCCGGCCGGTGCGGGCGAAGGCCTGCAGGACGAACACGAGCGCCACTGCCGCCTCGCAGGCGGCCACGGTGAGCACAAAGATCACGAGCACATGCCCGCCCCAGTCGCCGTGATACCGGCTCCAGGCGACGAGGCTTACGGAGATGCCCTGGAGCATCAACTCCGCGGAGAGAAACATCACGATCAGGTTGCGCCGCGTGAGGATCCCCACGAGGCCGAGCGCGAAGAGAATCGCACCCACGATCAGGGCATTGTGTAGAAGCGCGGTCGATCCGGCGGCCAGGAGCGGCGTCATCGGCTGCCCCCCCCCGCCGCCAGTCGGCGGTCTTGCTCGAGGGCGGCCTCACCGCGGGTCACGACGGCGATCGCGCCGATCAAGGCCGCGAGCAGGAGCACCCCCGCCACTTCGACGGCGAGCAGATGCCGGCCGAAGAGTTCGCCCCCCAGCCGCGCCACCTGATCCCTAGCCAGCGGATCGTCGCCCACAGGTTCGGCAGGAGCCGCCGGCTGTGCCGTCGTACCCGTGACGGCGGCGGCCCGGGTGGGGGCGGCACAGCACGAGGCGTCGGTCGAGAGCCGGCCGATCGAGAGCGAGAGGAGGCCGAGCAAGACGGCACCGGCCACGGCCGAGAGCAAGGGCTCGTTCGACACCCGGTCGTAGGGTGCCAGGCCCGACGGCTGCGCGAGCATGAGTACGAAGAGAAACATCACGAGAATTGCACCGGCATAGACCACAATCGTGGCCACCCCCAGAAACTGCGCCCCGAGCACGAGCAAGACGCCCGCCACGCCGGCGAGCGAGAGCGCGAACCAAATCGCCGAATAGACCGGCGACCGCGTCACGATCGTGGCCGCTCCCGAGACCACGGCCACGAGCGCGACCGTGAGAAACACGGCCTCCTCGCCGAGGCTGCCCAGCCGGCGGCCGGCGGCGATGAACCCGGCGAGGGCCACCGCCCCGAGCACCAGGCCGAGCGAGCGGGCCAGGCGGCTCTCGGCACCGCGCGGCAAGAGCAGCCACAGGCTCGCGGCCGCCGCCGTGACGGCGCCGGCGAGCAGCAGGCCGGGAGTGAGTGCGGGGAGCGAGCCGTTCACAGCGTCCCCCCGAGGGCGGTCGATTTCATCGGCTCGGCGTCTTTCGTCATGTCGTAGACGCTCAAGAGTTTCTCCTTGTCGAAGATCATCTCCTCGCGGCTCTTGCCCGTGAGGTCGAGGAGGC
>JBMLMS010000484.1:0-3187 GCA_049243925.1 Pirellulales bacterium | reverse complement strand
CGAGTGCGCACGCCTCCATCAGCTTCGGCGACGACTTGTCGAGCTGACGGGTGAACGAAACGTCGCCGAGCGACGTCTCGCCCTTGGTCCGCTGCTGATCGATCGCACCGCCCGGGATCGAACGAAACACGGGCATCGAAGCCGAGTCCGAGAGGATCCATTCCTTGTGCTTGTCGTCGGTCGCCTCGCCCTTGATTCCGTCGATTTGAATGAAGAGTCCCATGATTCCACTGCCTTTCTTGCTGCCAGCGAGTCGTTGGTTGGCATGATGTCGGGCCACGCCGCGGAAAGCGTCCGTGGCTTCCGCAGCCCGTCATCGGCCCGGCCGCCCCAGACGACGTGTCTGAAACCGGCCGCGTCGTCCGTCGTTGCTCGCTACAACATCCGGCCGACGCTTAGTTGTCGTACGTTTTCCCGATTTGTTGCGTGGCCTCGCGAAAAGTTTTTCGTTTGCCCGCCCGAAAGTCACAAGCCTCTATTTTGCAATGGTTTACGGCGGCCGGCTTCAGGCGATCGAGTAGGAAAAACCGCCCGCCTTCGAATCCCAATCCACCGTCACCCGGTCCACGGGCTGCCCTTCCGCCATTCGTGCCAGTAACTGGGTCGAGAGGTCCGGCAGCATGGTGCCCGACAGCACCCGGTCGATGTTGCGGGCCCCGCTGTCCACCTCGTGGCAGCGATCGACGACCGCCGCCACCACTTCCGGCGTCCATTCGAACGATGCCTTGTAGGCGCCCTCCACCCGCCGCCGGATCGCCTTGAGCTTCAGCTCGCAGATGCCACGCATGACATCGTCGGCGAGCGGGTAATACGGGATCACGTTGACGCGGCCGAGGAACGCCGGCTTGAAGACCTTGAGCAGGTCGTTGTGCAGCGCTTCGGCCAGCGCCGCCGGCTCGGGCCGCGTCTCGGGGTCGGCGCAGAGCTTCATGACGGTGTCGGTGCCGGCGTTGCTCGTCATGATGATGACGCTGTTTTTGAAGTCGATGTCACGGCCCTCGCCATCCTTCATCGCCCCCTTGTCGAACACCTGATAGAAGATGTCCTGCACGCCGGGGTGGGCCTTCTCCATCTCGTCGAGCAGCACGATGCCGTAGGGCCGCCGGCGAACCGCCTCGGTGAGCACGCCCCCTTCGCCGTAGCCCACGTAGCCAGGGGGCGAGCCCATCAGGAGCGACACTTTGTGCTCCTCCTTGAACTCGCTCATGTTGATCACCGTCAGGCTCGACTCGTCTCCGAAGAGCAGTTCGGCGAGCGCGAGGGCCGTTTCCGTCTTGCCCACGCCGCTGGTGCCCGCCAGCAGAAAGACTCCGGTCGGCCGCTTGGGGTCGGTGAGCCCGGCCCGGGAGGTGCGGATCCGCTCCGCGATCGTCTCCAGGGCGTGCGACTGGCCGACGATGCGTTCCTCGAGCTGCTGCTTCAATTCCAGGATGCCGCGAATCTCGTCCGACACCATGCGGCCCACGGGGATGCCGGTCCAGCCCGCGATCACCTCGGCGATCGCCTGACCGTCGACGCACGGGCTGACGAGCGGCTCCTCTCCCTGCACCTTCTTGAGCTGCTGCTCGAGGCCCACGAGCTTCGCCCGCATCTTTTCCTGCTCCGCCTCCGGCAGCGGGGCGGCACCTTCCGCCGCGGCCACGCCGGCCATGAGCGTGGCCCGCTCGGCACGGATCTCCTCGACGAGCTTCGATTCCTCCGCGAATCGCGCCTCGAGGGCCGCGAGCTTCCCGGCAATCTCGCCCTTCTGGGCCTCGCGTTCGGCGATCGTCGCTGCATGGTCGCTGCCGGCCGCCTGTTCCCGCTTGAGGATGTCGATCTCGATCGTGAGCGCGTCGATCGTCCGCCGCGCGTCCTCGATCGCCGGCGGGACGGCCGCCTGGCCGATCGCCACCTTCGCGCAGGCCGTGTCGAGCAGGCTCACGCCCTTGTCGGGGAGCTGCCGGCCGGGAATGAACCGCCGCGAGAGCTTGACGGCCTCGACCACGGCCTCGTCGAGCACCGACACCTTGTGGTGCTTCTCGAGCGTGTCGACCATGCCGCGGAGCATCCGGCAGGCCATCTCGTCGTCGGGCTCCTCGACCTTCACCACCTGGAACCGGCGGGCCAGGGCGGCGTCTTTTTCGAAGTATTTCTTGTATTCCGCCCACGTGGTGGCGGCGATCGTCCGCAGCTCGCCGCGGGCGAGCGCCGGCTTGAGCATGTTGGCCGCGTCCCCCTGCCCCGCCTGGCCGCCGGCGCCGATGAGGGTGTGGGCCTCGTCGATGAAGAGGATGATCGGCACGGGCGACTTCTTCACCTCGTCGATCACGCCCTTGAGCCGGTTTTCAAATTCCCCCTTCACGCCTGCGCCGGCCTGCAAGAGGCTCAGGTCGAGCGTGCGGAGCGAGACGTTTTTCAGCGGCTCGGGCACGTCGCCATCGGCGATCCGCTGGGCGAATCCCTCGACGACGGCCGTCTTGCCGACGCCGGCCTCGCCGGTGAGGATCGGGTTGTTTTGCCGGCGGCGGGTGAGGATGTCGACGATCTGCCGCACTTCGGCCTCGCGGCCGCGCACGGGATCGATCTTCCCGGCCTTCGCGCGGCCGGTGAGGTCGATCGTGTATTGGTCGAGGTTCGGCGTCTTCGTCGGCCCGCGGGGCTTGCCGTCGCCCGGGCCCGCTTCACCGCCTGCCGCGCCGGCGTCGCCGGAAGCGGCGCCACCGGGCATGAAGTCGGATTCCGTCGACCGCGGGAAGACCCGCGACGCCTCGCGCCGCAGCACGTCGGGCGCGAGCCGGCGGAATTCGTCGGAGGCCGCAAGGGCACGCCGCGAGATCGATTCATCGGAGAGCAGCGCGAGCAGCAGCCACGCGCCGCGCACCTTCTCGTCGCCAAAGTCGACGCTGGCCAGCAGCCACGCCTGCTTGATCAGGTCGCACACCTCGGGCGAGAGCAGCGGCGGCCGCGAGTTGCCGGTCTTGAGCCGGTCGATCGCCTTCGTGAGATCGCCGAGCACGCGGGCCTGATCGATGTCGAAGTGCTTGAGGAGCAGGCAGATGTCGTTCCCGGGCTGCTCGAGCAGCTTCACGAGCCAGTGCTCGATCTCAACGTTGTAGTTGGTGCGCGACAGGCACAGCCCGGCTGCCCCTTCGAGCGCCCGCTGGCAGACGGGGTTGAGCTTCCCGATGAGTCCCTTGAGATCGAG
>JBMLMS010000483.1:0-5506 GCA_049243925.1 Pirellulales bacterium | reverse complement strand
GGGGTGACGAGCACTTCGGCGAGCTTGCCGTCGCGCTCGGCGTAGACCGTCGTCTCCATCTTCATCGCCTCGAGCGAGAGCAGCTTCTGGCCCTTCGTGACCACGTCGCCCGGCCGTACGGCCACCGTCACCACGAGGCCCGGCATCGGGGCCCCGACCTCACGGGCGTCGCCCGCCACGGCCTTCGGCCGCCGTTGCACCTTCGCCTCCAGGCTCTTGTCGGCGATCGACACGCTCCGCGGCTGGCCGTTCAATTCGAAGAACACCGTGCGGGTGCCGTCGGCGTGGGGCTCGCCCACGGTGAGCAGCCGGATCACGAGCGTCTTGCCGGGCTCGATCTCCACGGCCAGCTCCTCACCCGGCACGAGCCCCTCCAAAAATGCCGGTGTCGGCAGCACGCTCACGTCGGAATACTTCGCCGCATGTCGGGCGTAGTCTTCGAACACGCGGGGATAAAGGAGCCACGAGAGCACCTCGCGGGGCGAGGCGGTGCGGCCCACGATCTCGGCCGTCTTCTTGCCCGCAGCGTGGAAGTCGGCCGGCGGCAGCGACTCGCCCGGCCGGCCCGTCACCACCTTGCCGTCGCGCACGATCCGTTTCACGACCGCCGGCGGGAATCCGCCCGGCGGCTGCCCCATCCGGCCCGCCACGAGGTCGATCACCGACTCGGGGAAGGCGAGCTCGCGCGAATCGGAGAGCAAATCGGAGGCGTGCATGCCGTTCGTCACGAGCATGAGTGCGAGGTCACCCACCGACTTGCTCGTCGGGGTCACCTTCACGATGTCGCCGAGCAGGTGATTCACGTCGGCGTAGGCGCGGCAGACCTCTTCCCAGCGGTCGCCGAGGCCGAGGGCCTTGGCCTGCTCCAAGAGGTTCGTGAACTGACCGCCGGGCATCTCGTGGAGATAGAGGTCGGCGTCGGGCGCCTTCATGTCGCATTCGAAGGCCGTGTAGTGGTCGCGGACCGCGGCCCAGTAGTGGGCCAGCTGTCGCAGCGGCTCGGGCTCGAGGCCGGTGTCGAGCGGTGTGTGGCGGGTCGCGTCGACGAGGGCGTTGAGATTCGGCTGGCTCGTGAGGCCGGCGAAGGGAGCGAACGCGGCGTCGACCACGCTGGCGCCGTTTCGGGCGGCTTCGAGGAGTGTGGCCATCTGGGCGCCGGACGTGTCGTGCGTGTGGAAGTGGATCGGGATGCCGACCTCGTCGTGGAGGGCCTTGACGAGCTTGCCCGCGGCAAACGGCTTGCAGAGGCCCGCCATATCTTTGATGGCGAGCATGTGGGCGCCGAGCTTTTCCAGTTCCTTGCCGAGCTTCACGTAGTAGTCGAGCGAATACTTCGTGCGCTTCGGGTCGAGCACGTCGCCCGTGTAGCAGATCGCCGCCTCGCAGACCGCACCGCTCTCCACGACCGCGTCGATCGCCACCTTCATGTTCGGCACCCAGTTGAGCGGGTCGAACACGCGGAACACATCGATACCCGCCGCAGCCGACTCCTTCACGAACGCCTGCACGACGTTGTCGGGGTAGTTCGTGTAGCCGACGGCATTGCTCGCCCGCAGGAGCATCTGGAAGAGCACGTTCGGGATCCGCTCGCGGAGGAGCAGGAGGCGGTCCCACGGGCACTCCTTCAGAAACCGCATCGAGGTGTCGAACGTGGCCCCGCCCCACATCTCGAGCGAGAAGAAGCCGGACGCGAGCCGGGCGTAGGCATCTGCCACGGCCAGCATGTCGTGGGTGCGCATCCGCGTGGCGAGCAGCGATTGATGGGCGTCGCGCATCGTCGTGTCGGTGACGAGCAGGTGTTTTTGCGAGCGCACCCAGGCGGCGAACTTCGCGGGCCCGAGCTCCTGAAGCCTCGTGCGCGTGCCGGCCGGCGGAGCGGCGAAGCGGTCGTAGTCGGGCAGCGGGGCGGCGTGCCTGCGGGCTGCGGTGGCCCGCCCCTTCACGAGCGAGTTGCCGTTGACAATCACGTCGGCGAGGTATTCGAGCAGCTTCGTGGCCCGATCCTTGCGCACCGGAAAGTCGAACAGGGTGGGCGTCTCGTCGATGAAGCGGGTTGTGCACTTCCCGGCGAGAAACTCAGGGTGCGTGACGAGGTTCACGAGGAAGGGAATGTTCGTCTTCACGCCGCGGACGCGAAACTCCTGCAGGCAGCGCTCCACATGGCCGGCCGCCTCCTCGAGCGTGAGGCCGCGGGCCGTCACCTTCACGAGCAGCGAGTCGAAGTAGGGCGTGACGACGGCGCCCGAGAATGCCGAGCCCGCATCGAGCCGGATGCCCATGCCGCTCGCGGAGCGATACGCGGTGATCCGGCCGTAGTCGGGCAGGAAGCGATTCTCGGGATCTTCCGTCGTGACGCGGCACTGCACCGCCGTGCCCATCGACTTGATCGCCGCCTGATCGCCGAGGCCGATCTGTGGGTCAGAAAGCTTGTAGCCCTCGGCCACGCGGAGCTGCCGGCGGACGATGTCGATGCCGGTGATCTCCTCGGTGACGGTGTGCTCCACCTGGATCCGCGGATTGACCTCGATGAAGAAAAACTTGCCGGTGTCGGCATCGACGAGAAATTCGACCGTGCCGGCGTTCTCATACTTCGACGTCCGGCCGATCGCGAGCGCCGCCGCGCAGATCGCGTCGCGGGTCTTCTGCGGGAGGTTCGGGGCGGGGGCGATTTCCACGACCTTTTGATGCCGCCGCTGCACCGAGCAGTCGCGCTCGAAAAGATGCACGAGGTTGCCGTGCAGGTCGCCGAGCAGCTGCACCTCGATATGCCGGGCCCGCTGGATGAACTTCTCGACAAACACGGCGGCGCTGCCGAAGGCCGTCTTGCTCTCGCGCTGGGCGCTCTCGAGCGCCACGGCCAGCTCGTCTTCGCCGCGCACCACGCGCATGCCGCGGCCGCCGCCGCCGTGGGCCGCCTTGAGGATCACCGGCCAGCCGAGCTCCTTGGCGATCGCGAGCGCGTCGGCCGGGCTCGTGACCGGCTTCGGGCTGCCGGCGAGGATCGGCACGCCGGCCCGCTTGGCGAGGTCGCGGGCGGCCGTCTTGTCGCCGAGCATCTGGAGGAGCTCGACCCGCGGGCCCACGAACGTGATGCCGGCCTTCTCACAGGCGGCGGCGAAGGCGGGGTTTTCCGAGAGGAACCCGTAGCCCGGATGGATCGCATCGACACCGTGGTTCTTCGCGAGCGCGACGATCGCTTCGATGTCGAGGTAGCTGCGGAGCGGCTCGCCCGGTTTGCCCACGAGGTAGGCCTCGTCGGCCTTGAAGCGATGGAGGGCGAAGCGGTCTTCGTGGGCGTAGATCGCGACGGTGCGGATACCGAGCTCGTGGGCGGAGCGGAAGACGCGGATTGCAATCTCGCTGCGATTCGCGACGAGCAGTTTGGTGATGGGGCGCATGGCGGCGGTCGAGGGCCTGTCGGGAGGCACAAAGCGGGTGAAACGAGCCGCAATCGTACCTGTTTCGCGCCCCGCGGACAGGCCTGTGCGTCACCCCGGCGGGGCGGCCGACTCGTCGGCATAGGTGGGCCGCAGGTAGTCGGGCACCAGAGCGGCCGGAGTGTCGCAGTGGCCCGCTGCGTGCAGCCGTGCGGCGAGATCGGCGACCTCCGTCGCCGTCGGCAGCCAGGCCTCGCGCGGCGCCACGGCGAGATCGGCCCGAAGCGCGAGTGCGGCGGTCACGAGAGCGAGGCCAGGGCCGGAGACATGGGCCCCGCGGGGGAGCGCGGCGAGCCAGTCGGCGGCCCCGACGAGCCGTGGCGTCGAGAGTGCGTAGCCCGTGGGAGCGTCGGCCGCCGGCACTGCCTCGGCCACGAAGAGCTCACCGCGGCCGGCGTCGTATGCCAGGTGGAGCGGCTCGGCTGCCGCGTTCGTGAGCCGGGCGGTGCGCCGCGCGACGACGTCGAAGCCCGACACGCCGACGAGCGCGGCGCCCGAGGCCCAGGCGACGGCCTTCGCCGTGGAGAGGCCGACGCGCAGGCCCGTGAACGAGCCGGGGCCGCGGACCACGCCGACAAGCTCGACGTCGCCGACCCTCCAGCCGAGCCCGTTCGCGGCCTCTTCGAGCGCCGCGGCGATCCGCCGCGCGTGCTCGCCCGCGACGGGCATCGCGATCTCGAGCCCGCGGCCCGCGGCGGCCGCCGCGACCGATCCTGTGGCGAGGCTCGTGTCGATGGCGAGTGTTCTCATGGGAGAGCGGTCCCGTGCTTGACCGTGGTTTCCGGCGTCCGTAGAGTCAGTTTTTCAGCCACGAGCATCCGTCCAGAAATTTGGTCCGCCGGATCGTAGGGTCGACACGAGTGAAGCGGGCCATCATCAGCGATATCCACGGCAACCTCGAGGCGCTCGGGGCCGTGCTCGAGGATATCGAAAGGCAGCACGTCGATGCCATTTATTGTCTGGGCGACATCGTCGGCTATGGACCGAATCCGTGCGAGTGCGTCAAGCTCGTGCGGGAGAAATGCCAGGTCGTGATCCTCGGCAACCATGACCAGGGCGCCCTCTTCGACCCGGATGGATTCAACGTCGGCGCCGAGCGGGCCATCCGTTGGACACGGGCCCAGCTCGAGCAGCACGACCGCCTGCCGCGGAATGCCGCCGACCCGCTCTCAGACTTTTTGGGTGAGCTGCCCCGCAATCACGTGGACGGTGAGTTTCTGTTCGTCCACGGCTCGGCTCGGCGGCCGCTCGATGAATATGTGTTTCCCGAGGACATCTACAACCCGCTGAAGATGGAGCACATCTTCGAACTCGTCGGGCGGTATAGCGTGCAGGGGCACACCCACATTCCAGGTGTGTTCACCGAGGCTCCCGAGTTCATCGCACCGAACATGCCCGCCGGAGCGGTCGAATGCCGGGTGCCGCTGCCGGCCGGCAAGGCGATGGTGAACGTCGGCTCGGTCGGCCAGCCGCGCGACGGCGATCGGCGGGCCTGCTATGCCATTCTCGAGGATGGCGGCGTGCGGTTCCGCCGGATCGAATATCCCTTCGACGTCACCTGCCGCAAGATCCACGCGATCGCCGACCTCGACAACTTCCTCGGCGACCGGCTCACGCAGGGGCGGTAGGTTTTCACGGTCCGCGGCTATACTGGCGGTTTTCGCCCGCCTCGCCCCCGCCTCGCCGTAGGACACCCGCTTCGTGGAACGTCGGTACATTCACTTCGCGCTGATTTCGTTTGCCATTCTGTTCGGAAGCCAGGCCCTGCAGGCCGTGCTCTTTCCGCGGAAGCCCCCGGTGAAGCCGGCCGGTGAGGCTGGAAGCCTCCCTGAAGACACGACGATCGCCGAGCGTGCCGACGCAGGTTCGCCCGGCCCCGGTGCGGCGGATGGCGCCTCGCCTGCCGAGACGCCGGAATCGGGAGCCACGGGCGGCGATTCGTCGGCTCCGCGGGCCCGCCGCACGCTCGGCTCGCTCGATCCCGACGCCCCGGCGCAGATGCTTGTCACACTCACCAGCCGCGGTGCGGCCGTCGAACGGATCGAACTCGCAGGCCGCAGGTTCCACGA
>JBMLMS010000482.1:3259-8308 GCA_049243925.1 Pirellulales bacterium | reverse complement strand
CGTGTTGTTTTTCGGCTACCGGGCTGGCGAAGCGGCTCGGCGGCTGATTGCGGAATACGGCTGTTTGCTCGCGTTTCCGCGCGGCATCGTCGAAGCGTGAGGCGGCGTGCAGACTGCCAGTCTGCACCTACAGGGGTGGGGAGGCGCTGCTTGTAGCGGCAGATTGGCAATCTGCCGAATTCGCCACCGTGTGCAGACTGCCAGTCTGCACCTACAAAACAGAGCGGGGCTCACGCCCCCGTGTAGCGGCAGAGTGGTACTCTGCCGTGTTGTCATGACTTCCACACTCACGCCACGCCAGCAGGCACTCGCTCTCGCCGCCATCACGCTCGCCGTGTTTTGGCCTACGCTCTCGGCCAAGTTCGTCTACGACGCGCGGCTGCAGATCGTGACCGGCGACTTTATCCACGACCCGTGGAACTGGGTGCCTGTGCTGAGCGGCCAGGTGCTCGCGATGGACGTGCTCGACTTCAACCGGCCCGTGCAGCTGGCGTCGCTCATGCTCGATGCGGCCGTGTGGGGGAAGGACGCGTTTGGCTATCACCTCACGAGCGTGCTGTTGCATGCGGTGAATGTGGTGATGGTGTGGGGGGTGATGGGAGGGGCATGGCAACCGGGACGGTTGCCCCACAGAGAAGCAGGGCAAGCGAGACAGTTGCCCCGCATGGTGGCGGCGTTGCTTTTCGCTGTGCACCCCGTCGTGACGGAGGCGGTGTGCGAGCCGACGTTTCGGGAAGACCTGCTCGTGGCGGCGTGCACGCTCGGGGCGCTCCTGCTCGCGATGCGGCATGACCCAGCAACCCCGAATGGCGACCGCTGGCGGGCGATTGGCTGCGCCGGGCTCTGCTTTCTCGCCGTGGCAAGCAAGGAATCGGGGATCGCCGCGTTCGGCGTGCTCGCGGTGTATTGGTGGGTGCAGCGAAGCATCCTCTCGGCTCACGCCTCGGGCTTGTCGGGGCATCCCGGCATCCTCTCGGCTTACGCCTCGGGCTTTCGTGGGCATCCTCTCGGCTCACGCCTCGGGCTTCCTGGCAACTCGGCTCACGCCTCGGGCTTTCGAAACGCACCTCCAACGGAAGCCCGAGGCGTGAGCCGAAGGGATGGGAGTTCGTTTTGGATGCTCGCCGTTGGTGGCGGCGCGGCGGCGGCCGTGGCGTTTCTCGCGGCGCGGTTTCTGCTCGAGCCCGCGCAGTCGGCGATCTTCGAGGCCAAGCCGCAGTATCCCGGCGGATCGTTCCTCGCTGCGATGGCGATCGAGCCGCGGATCCTCGCGCTCTACGCGCAGCTCTTGGTGCTGCCAGTGAACCTCTGCGCCGACTACGGGCTCTCCTCCGTGCGGCACCTGCCGCTGCCCGCGGCCCTCGTGATCCTCGCGGGCCTCGTCGCAGCAGCCGCCTTCGCCATTCGGGCCGACCGCCGGATGGCGCTCGCCTGCGCGATCATCGTGCTGCCGCTGATCCCCGTGTCGAATCTGTTTCCGATCTATCGCGCCGCGGCCGACCGCTATCTCTATCTGCCGATGGCGGGGGTGGCCCTCGGCCTCGGCTGGCTGCTCGACGGCCCGTGGCTCGCCGCCCGGCCGCGATTGCGCGAGAAGGCGATGATCTTCTGCATGGCGGCCGTCGTGCTCCTCGGGATGGCCTGCGTCGAGCGGCAGAAGGTGTGGGCTACGCCGCTCGCCCTCTGGGAAGACACGTTTCGGAAAAACCCGGTCGCCTACACCGCGGCATCGGGGCTGGGGGAATCGCTCCGAGAAGTGGGCCGGCTGCCCGAGGCGGAGCAGGCCACGCGGGAGGCAATCAGGCTCTCAGACGGGAAACGGGGCGACCCTTGGCTGACGCTCGCGCTGATCCTCGACGCCCAGGGCCGCGAGGCCGAGGCCTTCGAGGCGGCAGGCAAGGCGCTCGAGGTGCAGCCGAGCCTGGCCGATCCAGAGGCCCGCGTGCGGGCGCTGGCAATGGAGCGGCAGGTAGCCGAGGAATGGGGCCGGCTGCTGGGGCGACGGAAGTAGGACAGGCTTCAGCCTGTCATGAGAAGGGGAGATACGACAGCGACAGGCTAAAGCCTGTCCTACATGGGAAAGGGCGATGGGAAAGCGACAGGCTGAAGCCTGTCCTACTTTTCGCTACACTCTGGTGCCTATGGGGTCGAGCAAACGACTACTGAAACGCCGCCGCGACGACGATCGCCGCCCCGGTGCAGACGAGGCCGACGTGGATGCGCAGCCAGCCGCGCCGGAAGCCCGCGTGGATCGCTGGCGCGAGCGGATCGTCAAGGCCACGCTCATCGTGCTCGCCGGCCTGTGGTGCTACTCGCCCTCATACCACGGCGACTGGCTCTGGGACGACGACCAGCTGCTGACCCAAAACCTCACGGTGCAGCACCGTGTGTCCCCCGACCCGAACGTGCCGCCCGACAGCCTGCGCACGCTCGCCAAGCTGTGGTTCAACCCCGACGGCGCCGACTACTTCCCGCTCTCCTACACGGCGCTCTGGGCCCAGTGGCCCTTCTTCGGCCTCCGCTCCACCGGCTACCACGTCACCACGATCCTCCTGCACATCGCAGGCGCGCTTTTGCTCTGGGCCTTGCTCGCCAAGATGAAGATTCCCGGCGCGTGGCTTTCGGCGCTCGTGTTCGTGGTGCATCCCGTGTGCGTGGAGAGCGTGGCCTGGGTGTCGGAAACGAAAAACACGCTCTCGCTGCCCCTCTTCCTGCTCGCCTGCCTCTGCTGGGTGGGCCAGGACGAACAGGCCGATCAGGCCAAGCGGCAGCGGCTCTACGCGGGCGCGATCGTGTTTTTCCTGCTCTCGATGTTCGCCAAGACGTCGGTCGTGGCGTTCCCCGTGGTCACGCTCCTCTATGCCTGGTGGAAGCGCGGGAAGGTGACGAAGCAGGACGTGATCCTCGCCCTGCCCCTGTTCGCAATCTCGATCGTGCTCGGGCTCGTGACGATCTCGTATCAGTGGGGCCGCGCGATCGGCCAGGAAAAGATCATCGTCGGCGACCTGCTTTCCGTGGGCGGCTTCGCCTCGCGGATGGCGATCGCCGGGATGGCGATCCTCCACTATCTCGCGTCGATCGTGTGGCCCGTGAACCTGCTGCCGATCTATCCCCGGTGGGAGGTCGATCCGCCCAAGGCCTGGATGTTTCTCGCGTGGCCCGTGATCGGGGCCGGCGTGTGGTGGATGTGGAAGAACCGCGAGGCGGTGTTTCCGCCGCGCTGGGGCCACCACGCCCTATTTGCGTTTGCCTTCTTCCTGCTCATGGTCGCGCCCGTGCTCGGCTTCGTGACGATCTCCTACATGCGGATCACATGGGTGGCCGACCACTTCATCTATCTGCCGATGATCAGCATCATCGCGCTCCTGTGTGCCGGGGCAATGACGTGGTTTGAACGGGCGCAGGAGGAATCGCAACCGACGTTCCTGGCCGGCGGGGCACTCGTGGTCGCCGCGCTCGCGCTGCTCTCCTTCCGCGGCGCCGTGGCGTGGATGGACGAAGACCACATGTGGGAATACACGCTCAAGCACAACTTCGAGGCCTGGCAGGCTCATAATCGGCTCGGGGCCAAGAAGTTTGCCCGGGGCGACGTGGATGGCGCCCACTTCCACTTTCAGAACTCCACGCGGCTGCGGCCTGATCTCGGCGAGACGCACAACAACCTCGGCACCACGCTTTCGGCGCGGGCCCAGGCCTTCGCCCAGCGGGGCGACCAGGCGGCGGCGAAACGCGAGATGGACGCCGCGATCGAGCAATTTGCCGAGGCCTGCCGCGTGACGCCGCACGTGCCGGCGATCCACGTGAACCTCGCCAACGCCCTCGCAGCGGCCGGCCGGTTTCCCGAGGCGGGCGACAAATACAAGGAACTCCTCGACCGCGAGCCTGGCAACCCTGCGCTCATGAACAACTACGGCGTGGCGCTTTACAAGCAGGGCAAGAAGGACGAGGCGATCGTGCAGTTCAAGAAGGCGCTCGAGATCGCGCCGAATTTGAAAGACGCACGAGAGAGTCTGGCCGTAGCGACGGGCGAAAAGCCAGATCCCTCGGCCAATCAGCCGGCGGCCCCGCCGCCCCCGGGTGGGCAGTTGCAGCTCGGGCCGCCGCCCACGTCACCGACGCTCGGGCCGGCAGCGTTGCCGTAGCGACTGGCAGTGTGGCCGACGGCCCTGTAGCCGCAGAGTGGCACTCTGCGAAGTGCGGCGGTGTGCAGACTGCCAGTCTGCACCTACAGACCGTGCGTTCCCCGCTTTCGTAGCCGCAGAGTGGCACTCTGCGGAATGCAGCTCACTTCCCCAGCCACGTGATCCTGGCGAGGTGCAGAAGCTCGCCGATGCTGCGCTTGCTCTCGGCGAAGTCGGCCTTGCTCGACCCGCGGGTGCGATCGGTGAACGTTATCGGGATCTCCACGATCTTTCCGCCAGCCCGGTGCACCCGCCAGAGAAAGTCTTCCTGAAAGGCGTAGCCCTGCGCGAAGTCGGCCGCGTCGATCCGATCGAACACGGAGAGCCGCACCGCACGGAAGCCGCCCGACGAATCCTTCACCGGCACGCCGAGGATCCAGCGGGTGAACCAGCACACGAGCCAGCTCGCCACGTGCCGCGACAGCGGCCACCCCACCGTGCGGCCCCCCGGCACGCGGCGCGAGCCGATCGCGATGTCGGCAGGCTTGCCGCCGGGCGGATCGAGGGCCACGAGCAAGCGCGGGATGTCGGCGGGATCGTGGCTGAAGTCGGCGTCCATGTTCACGCTGACTTCGAACCCGCGCTTCCGGGCCACCTGAAACCCTTCGAGGATCGCGCTGCCGAGCCCGCGCCGGCCGCGGCGCACGAGCACATGGAGCCGCGGCTCGCGACCGGCCCACTCGCGGGCGACCTGCCCCGTGCCGTCGGGCGAGTCGTCGTCGATGATCAAGAGCTGCACGTCGGGCGACGAGGCGAGCACGGCCTCGATCAGCTGCTCGATGTTCTCGCGCTCGTTGAAGGTGGCCGACTGCACGAGCACGCGGCCCAGCGGCCAATCGTCGCGGGAGTGGAGGTCAGTGGCCATGAG
>JBMLMS010000482.1:0-3159 GCA_049243925.1 Pirellulales bacterium | reverse complement strand
GTGACGGGCCAAAGCCTATCCTACGGAGCGCCTGACAGGCTAAAGCCTGTCGTACGCTACCTGTCGCCGCGGCGGAGGCGGGCGAACAGGCTGCGGTAGTCGCCCGGCCGCACGGTGAAGATCGACTTCCGGTGCACCTCGGACGGGTGCTCGAGGATGTCTTCCTCGATCACCACCATGTCGGAGTCGTCGGGCTCCGAGGCCACGACGGTGGCGGCGGCGGGCGTGGGGGACATCGTCGACGAGGCATGGCGGGCTGGGGTTGGGGCTGGGTTTTGACAGGCTGAAGCCTGTCCTACAAGTTCGCACGCGTCGAGCTGGCGGGCCATCGCCGTGCCCTCGCGGCTCGCCACATGGCGGTGGGTGCTGAAGTCTTCCGGACCGCGCATCACGTAGCGTTCCACGACTCGCTCCTCCTGCTCGAAGTATTCCTCGAAGGGATCCGCCGCCGCATCGAACACGAGCTCCACCTCCGGCCCCTGCCAGGGATCCGCGGCGGCCGCCGCCCGAGCGACTCTCTCGTGCACCGATGCTTCTGCCGCACCGACCTCCGGCTCGATCGCCGTCTCGTCGCCGAACGATCCAAACTCCACCACTCCGGCGTCGCTCCCAAACTCCGCCGCCATGTCGTCGCCAAAGCCAGTGGCCAGCGCGCCAGCCAGTTCATCGGCCATCTCGATGCCGTCGTGCGCCGCGTGGAAGTCGCTCGCCGCGGCATGCGCTCCGGCCGAGCCGTGCGCAAGCGCAGCCGGCGGCGGCAGCCGCTGGATCTCGGCCCAGGCGGTGGCGATGTCGGCAGGCGTCACCCGGGCCCGGCAATCCTCGGCCACCATCACGAGCGCGTGATCGCAGAGCTGGTTCACCAGCCGCGGCACGCCGTCGGTGGCGCTAAACACCGCATCGTCGGCGCCCGGCTCGAAGGCCGAATCCCAGTCGAGCCCCGCTGCCTTCATCTGCGTGCGCAGGTAGGCGACCGTCTCGGAATGGTCGAGCGGCTCGAGGTAGTGCCGAGCCCCGATCCGCTGCGAGAAGCTCTCCATCTTGGGGTTGCCCAAAATCTCCTCGAGCTCCGACGTGCCTCCGAGCACGATGTGCACGGCCGGCATCGGCGTGGGGATGTTCGTGAGCTGGCGGAGTTCTTCGAGCAGCCGCGTGGGGAGCGTGTGCCCCTCGTCCACGAGGATCACGAGCCCCGAGCCGGTGGCGGCCAGGCCGCGGATGCGCTCCACGATGCTGATCCGCAGCTCGGCTTCGTCGATGCCACGGTAGGGCTCGCCGATCTCCGCGAGGATCGATTGCCACAGCGCCCGCCGTGTGCAGATGCGGGCCCCCGAGAGCAGCGCCACATCGAAGTCTTCGCGCACGCTGTCGGCCACCTTCGCGAGCAAGAGCGACTTGCCCGTGCCGGGCGGGCCGACCACGAGGCCGATCCCCTCGGAGCGGCGCACGAGCCGGTCGAGCCCGTGGAGCGCCGCGTCGATGCCCTTCGCCGGATGGTAGAAGTCGACTCGCGGAGCGGCGAGAAACGGACGGCTCGACGGGTAGCGACGCGGTGCGATCATCGAGGGGGGCGGCTTCCAGGGGTGAGCAGACCAGACCCGCGCTCCCGAGCGCGACAGGTATGGTGTCGACCAACGGCGGCCGCTTCCTGCACCATCTACCGTCCGCGTAGACTTTTCGGGTCGCGCCGGCCCGAGCCCGTCATCCCTTGCCTCCGCCACAATGCTCTTCACTGTCAAAATCTGCGGCCTGACCACGCCCGGCGACGCGGCCCTTGCGGCAGCGGCCGGGGCCGACGCGATTGGGCTCAACTTCGTGGCGGGCTCGCCGCGAGTGCTCGGCGTCGCGCAGGCGGAGGCCGTTGCCGCCGCAGTGCCGCCGGGCGT
This sequence comes from Pirellulales bacterium, assembly GCA_049243925.1. Classification (GTDB taxonomy): domain Bacteria; phylum Planctomycetota; class Planctomycetia; order Pirellulales; family UBA1268; genus RGVT01. The sequence goes on along the minus strand of JBMLMS010000482.1, from coordinate 1,273 downwards.
GCTCAAGGTGGGCGTGTTTGCCGGCGCGACCGCCGCCGAGATCCGGCGCATCGCCGAGGCCGTCGGGCTCGACGCCGTGCAACTGCACGGGCACCTCGAGGGCGAGGGGCCTGGGGTCGATCCGCCGACATTGTGTGCCGAGCTCGCCGGGCTCACGATCATCCGCGCCGTTCGCCTGGAGCCAGGGAGGCAAGCGGGACGCTTGCCCCACATGGGGCGACCGTCTCGGTCGCCTGAAGCAGAGCCTCACGTGGGGCGACCGTCTCGGTCGCCTGAAGAAGCAGAGCCTCACCATGCGGACGACCCCCTCGCCGCCGCCCGCGCCTGGCTCGCCGCAGCAGCCGCCCTCGGCCACCCGGCCTCGATGGCAATCGTCGACGCCCCCGTGACACGTGGAACCGCCCCCGGCCACCTGGGCGGCACCGGAGCCACCGCCGATTGGGCGGCATTCGCGCGAGCCCGGCCGCTCGGCCTGCCCACGGCGCTTGCCGGCGGGCTCACCCCCGACAACGTCGCCGAGGCGATCCGCGCCAGCATGGCAGCAGCCGTCGACACGGCGAGCGGGGTCGAATCGGCCCCTGGCCGCAAAGACCCCGAAAAACTGCGGGCCTTCGTGGCTGCGGCCGGGCAGGCGCTCGAGGCTACTGCCAAAGTCCGGTGAGCGTATATCATGTGGTCGCATCAGCGATCGCACACTCGTCTCATCTCTTCCAGCTTTTTGATCCCCTTCAGGAGGTTCCCGTGGCCCACGTTGAAACCCGTCTGCCCTACAAAGTCGCCGATCTCTCCCTCGCCGAGTGGGGCCGCAAGGAGATCATGCTGGCGGAGAACGAGATGCCGGGCCTGATGGCCCTCCGCGAAAAGTATGGCCGCTCGAAGCCGCTCGCCGGAGCCCGCATCGCCGGCTGCCTCCACATGACGATCCAGACGGCCGTGCTCATCGAGACGCTCAAGGAACTCGGAGCCGAGGTCACCTGGAGCAGCTGCAACATCTTCTCCACGCAAGACCACGCCGCCGCCGCGATCGCCAAGGCCGGCATCCCTGTCTACGCCTGGAAGGGCATGACGAACGAGGAATTCGACTGGTGCATCGAGCAGACGCTGTTCTTCGCCGACGGCGAGCCGCTCAACATGATCCTCGATGACGGCGGCGACCTCACCGCCATGGTGCACCAGAGGTATCCGGAACTGCTCGGCGGCATCCGCGGCCTCTCGGAAGAGACGACCACGGGCGTGCACCGCCTCTACCAGATGCACGAGAACGGCGAGCTCA
>JBMLMS010000481.1:0-7829 GCA_049243925.1 Pirellulales bacterium | reverse complement strand
AGGAGAGTTCGTGCCGGAGCGACGCGCCGTGGATCCCGCCGAGCATGACCGGCGCATGCTCGTGTAGACGACACGTCGTCCCGGATGGACCAACGTTGTCCCTCGTGCGTTGAAGATCAAGCGCAAACGCCGGCCTGAGTGCCGCGATGTGCTGCCCTCTGGACGAACACTGAACGCCTGAACACAATATGACCCCATGAAGTCGTCACGGAAGACCACTGCCGCCGCGCCCTCGTGGCATGCCCTCGAAGTGGCTGTGCCCGAGGCGAGCCGCCTTGCGCGCGTCGCCGGGGGCCTGCCCGGCCGCGTGCCGCCGCAGGCCAACACCCTCGCGCACGCGATCGTCGCGGCGGTGACCGAAGCCGCCACCCCCGCCACGTGGCTCATCGCCCCGTCGCGCCGCGTCGGCAACGAATGGCTCGAAACGGCCGTGCGCCTCGGGCATTCCGTCACCAACGTCCACGTCACGACGCTCTCCGCTCTCGCCTTCGACATCGTCGCCGATCAACTCGCCGCCGATGGGGTGATGCTGGCCCCGCCGCGGGCCAAGCTCGTGGCCGTGGAGCGGGCGCTCGCGGACAGTCGCCACGAGCTGCGGTCGTTCGCGGCCGCAGCCGGCCCGACACGCCGGCTCGCTGAACGTCTGCTCCAGAGCCTCGAGGCCCTCCGCAATGCCGGCCTCTCTTCCCGCGACGTGTCACTCGGGCTGCGGCACTCCGACAAGGCCCACGATCTGTGCATTCTGCTCGATCGCTACGTGGCAACGCTCGGTGACCTGAGCTTGATCGACCAGGCCGGGGAGCTGGCGCTCGCGATCGAGCACGTGCGGGCCGGGAAGCTGCCCACGAAGTTTTCCCGGCTGCTCGTGCCCGATGATCTCGACCTGCCGCGGCTCGAGCGCCAGCTGCTCGAGGCTCTCACGGCGGCCCAAGGCGTGACGGTCCACACGCTCGCCACCGATCCGCCGCTGCCCGCCCCGCCGGCAGCGGTCGCTGCGGATCGCTTCAGGATCTTTCGTGCAGCGGGCGAGGCCAATGAGGTCCGCCACGTGCTCCGCTCGTGCCTCGCACAGGGCCTGCGGCTCGACGAGATCGAGATCGTCCACACCGACGCCGCCACCTATCCGCCGCTCGTCCGCGAGATCGTGGCGGCGCTCCATCGTCCGCCGACCGGCGCCGCCGCTGGCAGCGAAGGCCACGTGCCGGTGACGTTCGCCGAGGGCCTGCCGCTCGCCGACTCGAAGCCGGGCCGGGCCCTCGCCGGCTGGCTCGCCTGGCGGCGTGACGGCCATCCGCAGGCGGCCCTCGAAGAGATGCTTCGCGACGGCGTGCTCGAACTCGCGACGATCGTGCCCGAAGCCCCGCGGTCGTCGGCCCTCGTGCGTGAATTGCGCCGCGTGAAGATCGGCCGCGGCTTGGGTCGCACGGTGTCGATGCTCGCGGCGGCCGCGGCCCGCGCGGAGGAGCAGCTCCCGGAGTCGTTCGTGCGTCGCCATGACGACGGCGATCCGCCGGCTGGCGACGACCTGACGGCCGACGAGCTCGCCACCCGCAAGTCGCGGATCACGCAGCGGCTCTCGGGGCTCGCGGCCCTGGCCAATCATCTCGCCGCCTGCGAGGGGGGCCCAGACGCCACCGCCGAGCAGGTGCTGGGTGGCGCTCGCACATTCGTCGAAACGGTCTGCGCGGCCGACAGCGAAGTCGACGGCAACGCCCGTCGGATGATCCTCGACGAGATCGACGCGATGCTGAAATGGCGGGGCCACACCGCCATGCAGGCCCGCGACATGCTCGACTGGCTCGCGCAACTGCCCGCCGAGCTGGTCGTGCTCGGAGCCGGGCCGCGGCCCGGCTGCCTGCACGTGAGCGGCCTCGCAGGGGGTGGCCACTCCGGCCGGCCCTTCACGTTCGTGCTCGGACTCGACGAAACCCGCTTTCCGGGGGGCGGCGCCACCGATCCGGTGCTCACTGACGGCGATCGCAGCCTGATCAACGATTCGGCTCCCGACGCCCGGCTCACCGTCGCCCGCGATGCGGCCACACGCAACCTCGACCTCTTCCGCCGGCTGCTCGCGCGGGTGCGCGGCAGCGTGTGGCTCGGCTTCTCCTGCCGCGACACGGCAGACGATGCGGAGGTGTTTCCGTCGCCGGCCCTCGTGGCGCTCCATGGGCAGGCCGTCGGCAATCCGCTGGCCACCGTCGACGATCTCCTCCGGTCGCTCACCCCGCCTGAAACGCTCGTGCCCTCCGACCCAGGCCTCGCCCTCGACGAATCGCAGTGGTGGCTGGCGGTGCTCGGGCCCACTGCCCGTGCCGACGAGGTGCAGGCGGCCCTCGCCTCCCATCGCGATCACCTCGCCCACGGTCAGGCGGCCGCCGCCGCGCGGGCGGCGGATGTGTTCACGCCGCACGACGGTCTCGTGCCCGAGGCGGGCTTGCTGCTCGATCCCCGCGCGAGCCACGGCCGCGCCGCCTCGCCCAACAGCCTCGAGACACTCGCCACCTGCCCGCGAAAATTTTTCTTCCGCTATGGCCTTGGTATCGAGCCACTCGAGCGGTTCGACGACGACGCCGACCGCTGGCTCACGCCGCTCGATGCCGGCAGCCTGCTGCATACCGTGCTCGAGCGGTTCATGCGCGGGCTCATCGACCGCGCGGAGCTGCCCGAGGTCGCGGTGCATCTCGACGAGCTGCTCGCGGTCCTCGACGAGGAGCTCGTGGCGAGCCGCCGCCGTCAGCCGCCGCTCACGGAGCTGGCCTTCGCCGCCCGCCGCGACGAGCTGCGCACGGCGATGCACACGTTCCTCCACGACGAGGAGCGTTCCTGCCGCGAGACGGGCCGCCGGCCGCTCGCGCTCGAGGCCGCGATCGGCGTGGAGCCGGCCGGCGAGGGCACGCCGTTCGACTGCCGCGAGCCGGTGGTCGTGTCGCTCGCTCCCGGCGAGACGATCAAGCTCCGTGGCCGGATCGACCGGATCGACGTCCGCGACTCGGGCGACGGCCACGCGTATGCCCTTTGGGACTACAAGAGCGGCAGCGGCTACGGGTTTCCGGCGATGGCGGCCGACGATCCGTTCAATGGCGGCCGGAAGCTGCAACACGGCCTGTATGTCGTCATGCTCCGCACGCGGCTGGCCGATCCTGAGTGCCCGGTCGGCGGCGGCGACGTCGAACGGTTCGGCTATTTCTTTCCCACGCGGGCTGGCAAGGGCCGGCGGCTCGAATGGACAGCCACCCAATTGGCCGAGTGCACGGTGCTCGTCCGCCGGCTCGCGGAGATTGCGCGGCAGGGCATCTTCCTGCCGACGGATGATCCCGCCGACTGCACCTTCTGCGATTTCGCGGCGGCCTGCGGTGATGCGGCGCGGGTGACCCGCGAGGCGGCCCGGATGGTGGGTGGCTCGCAGCCGCTCCGCGATCTCTTTGGCGAGCTGCGGCGCGACCGGCAGCAGCGGGCCGTGCCGGCGATCCGCCGGGCCTACGAGGCGCCGCTTGCGCTCACGCCGCATCCTCCCGCGCCGGTGCCGCCCCCCGACGAGCCGGTCCGCCACCGCATCCGCACCGATCTTTCCACCACGCTCCTGGTCGAGGCCGCGGCCGGCACGGGCAAGACCACATGCATGGTCGATCGGATGCTGGCGCTCGTGCGCACCGGCGCCGCCAAGCCGGAAGGAATCGTCGCGGTCACGTTCACGAAAAAGGCGGCGGGCGAGCTGCGTCGCCGGTTCCGCGAGAAGCTGCAGCGGGCCGCGGTCGAGGCGACCGATCCGGCCGAGCAGGGCCGACTCACGGCCGCGCTCGAGCGGGTCGATTCGATGGTGATCGGCACGATCCATTCATTCGCGGGCCGGCTTCTGCGGGAGCGGCCGCTCGAGGCGGGCGTCGATCCCGGCTTCCGCGAGCTCGACGATTCGGCCGACCGGCTCCTGCGGCGGCAGGCCTGGCGGGAGTTCGTCAGTGCCGCGCCCACCGACCACCCCCAGCTGCTCGCCGATCTCGACGCGGTGGGTCTGCGGCTTGGCGACCTCTCGCGGCTGTTCGTCGAGCGGTTCGCCACCTATGGCGACGTCGAAGATTGGCCCGCGCCGGCCACGCCGCCCCCGGATCTCACTGCGGCCATCGCGGCGATCGAGGCGTTTGCAGTGCGGATCGAGGCTGAGGCGTTTCCCGGTCCGGCGGAACGGGGCAGCGACGAGCTGATGAACTCGCTCGAGCAGTTCGCCCGGATGGTCCGCCGCTGCGACACGTCGTCGATCGTGGCGGTGATGGACGTGCTCCAGGAGCTCGACCGCACGCCGAAGGTCACGCAAAAGTCTTGGCCCGCCCACGGCGAGACCGACAAGGAGCGAAAGGCGGCCCAGAAAGCGCTGGCCCTCGGCTGGGCAGCCGACTGGGAGCAGCTCCGTGCCACGCTCGCGCGGCCCGCGCTCTGGCAGTGGCGGGCGCATCGGTATCCCGTGGCGATCGCGGCGCTCCAGCAGGCGCTCGCCGTCTACGACCGGCTGCGGGCCGAGCGGGGCGGGCTCTCGTTTCAGGATCTGCTCTGCAAGGCCGCGCGGCTGCTCGTCGGGCAGCCCGACGTGCGACGGAGCTACCGCAGCCGCTACACCCACCTGCTCATCGACGAATTCCAGGACACCGACCCGGTCCAGGCGGAGATGCTTCTCCTGCTCACGGCCACCGATCCAAATGAGCGCGACTGGCGGCAGTGCGTGCCCGCACCGGGGTCGCTGTTCGTCGTGGGCGATCCCAAGCAGTCGCTCTATCGGTTCCGGCGGGCCGACATCGTCACCTACACCGCCGTCCGCGACATCATCGCGGCCCACGGCGACGTGCTCGCGCTGACGACCAACTTCCGCAGCCGGGGCGACCTCGTGGGCTGGGCCAACGACGTGTTCACCGCGCAGTTCCCACCGCAGGCCACGGTCGAATCGCCGTCGTTCACGCCGAGCACATCGGGCCGTCGCGAGGCCCCGCCCACCGGCGGCGAGAAGGGCTGGCTCTCAGGTATCCGCACGCTGCGGTTCGTGCGGAGCGGCCAGGCGGGCGACCTCTGGGCGGAACAGGAGGCCCGTGAGATTGCAATGTTTATAAGGAGGGCGATCGACGCCGGGCTGGCCGTGCCCCGCACGCTCGACGAAGCCGCCCGCGGCCACACCACGGCCTGCCGGCCGGGCGACTTTCTGCTCGTGGCCCGGGAGCGGAAACATCTCGGGATCTATGCGGCCGCCCTGCATGCTGTCGGCCTGCCGGTGGATGTCACGGGCACGCTGGGTGAAGACCAGGCCGAGCCGCTGCGCGATCTCCGCACCTGCCTCGCAGCCCTTGCCGATCCCGATGATCCGGTGGCCCTACTCGCACTCGTGCGGGGCGTGGTTTTCGGATTCAGTGATGCCGACCTCTTCGCCTACAAGACGGCCGGTGGCCGGTTCACCGGTGGGATCGATGTGCCTGCTGGTCTCGATGTGGGGCTGGCGGCCCGATTCGCGGCCGGCCGCGAGGCCTTCTCCCGCTGGCGGTCATGGCTGCGGCATCTGCCGGTGGCCGCGACGGTGGAGCGGATCATCGACGACGCCGGGCTGTTCTTGATCGCGGCCGCGGCCGATGGCGAAGCGGGGCCGCGGGGCCGGGCCGTGGCCGGACTCGTGCTCAAGTATCTGGAGCGGCTGCGGACCGATCGGGCAGAGGTGGTGTCGATCCACGACTGCCTCGACCTGCTCGACGACATGATCGACGGATCGACGCGGGCCGAGTTCGATCCGCTCACGATCGATCCGCCCTCGAGCGACTGCGTGCGAGTGATGAACCTTCACAAGGCGAAGGGGCTCGAGGCTCCGGTCGTATTCCTCGTCGATTTCCAGAAGCGCAAAGTCGGCGACGACGTGACCGACGGCCCGTTCCTCCACGTCGATCGCACCCATGCCTGCACCACAGGTCGGCTCGCCGTGACACATGCCGTGGGCTGGACGCAGAAGATCGTGGCGGCGCCGCTTGGCTGGGAGGAGTTCTGCCACCGCGAGCGGGCCTTCGAACAGGCCGAGCAGATCCGGCTCGACTACGTGGCCGCCACGCGGCCGGGCAGCTGCCTCGTGGTGTCGCTCTATGAGAAGCAGGAGAAGGGCAAGAAGGACGAGCCCGACACGTTCACGGCCGAAGGAGCGTGGGAACGGTACGCCGGTTTTCTTGCCGGCGCGCCGGATCTGCCCACGCTCACGGCCGTCGCGGCGGTGCCGCAGCCCGTGCCGGCTCCAGCGCCGCCCGCTGCGCTCGCCGATGCGATCCGCGGGCGGATCGCCGCCTGCGTGCAGCCCACGTTCGCCCGGATCTCGCCCCGCGAGGTGCTCACGGAGCCGGCCGAGGGGATTCGCTTCACGGGCGATGGCCTCGGCGAGCCGTGGGGCCGGGCGATCCATCGGCTGCTCGAACTGGCGGCCCACGATGCCGCGATCGATCTCCCCGCGGCGGCCGCCACGACGCTCTCCGGCGAGGAGGTGTCGCTCGCGCATCTCGACCGGGCGGTCGAGACGGTGCGGGGCGTGCTCGCGAGCGAGATCTGGCGGCGGGCCCAGGCCAGCCCCGCGCGGTTCGTCGAGGTGCCGTTCGCGGTGCAGGTGCGGGGCGAGGATCTGCCGGAGCAGGTGCGGAAGCTCGCCGGCGACGGAGCGTCACTGCCCACGGTCGTCCGCGGCGTGATCGACCTCGTGTTTGCCGAGGCCGCGGCTGGGGCATGGACCGTCGTCGACTGGAAGACCGACTCGGTCACGCAGGCCAGCGAGCAGCTCCTCGAAGACCACTACCGGCCGCAGGTCGAGCTCTATGCCGACTGCTGGCGGCTGCTCGCACCGTATAACACGTCACCAAACCCGTGATCTCCCGAGGCACTCCATGACGAATCCCTCCGATCCCACGATCACCTGCCCGCACTGCAAAACGGAAGTCCGCCTCACGGAGTCGCTCGCGGCGCCCATCGTCGAGGCCACGCGGGCGCAGTATGAGGCGAAGCTCCATGCTGAGCGGTCCGTGATCGCAAAAGCCGAGGCTGAGAAGGCCCGGCTCGCGCTCAAGGCCGACATCGATGAAAAGGTGAAGGATCTCGCCGATCTGAAGGGCGTGCTTGCAGACCGCGATGCCAAGCTCGTGGAGGCACAGAAGGCCCAGACGGAGGCGCTGAAGAAGCAGCGGGAGCTCGACGACGCCCGTCGCGAGCTCGATCTCTCCGTCGAGAAAAAGGTGCAGGAGTCGCTCGCCGCGGCCCGGGCCCAGGCGAAGCAGGAGGCCGAGACGGATCTCAAACTCAAGATGTCGGAGAAGGAGCAGACGATCACGGCGATGCAAAAACAGATCGAGGAGCTCAAGCGCCGGGCCGAGCAGGGCTCGCAACAGCTCCAGGGAGAGGTGCAGGAGCTGGAGCTGGAGGGCCTGCTCAAGCAGTCGTTTCCCAGCGACGTGTTCACGCCCGTGCCCAAGGGAGAGTTCGGCGGCGACGTGGTGCACGCCGTGGCCCGCGGCGAGGGGCTCGTCTGTGGGAAGATCCTCTGGGAGTCGAAGCGCACGAAAAACTGGAGCGATGGCTGGCTCGTAAAGCTGCGCGACGATCAGCGGGCGGCGAAGGCGGATCTCGCGGTGATCGTCACGCAGGCCCTGCCCAAGGGCGTGGAGACCTTCGGCCACGTGGATGGCGTGTGGGTGACGAGCACCCGCACGTTCCTGCCACTGGCGGTGGCCCTGCGGCACACACTCCTGGAGCTGGCGCTCGCCCGGCAGGCGGGCGAGGGGGAGCAGACGAAGAAGGTGCTCGGCTATAACAACCACACCCGCCCCCCGGTACCG
>JBMLMS010000480.1:0-4302 GCA_049243925.1 Pirellulales bacterium | reverse complement strand
TTGCTCGGCGACCGTAAGCCGGCGCCGACGCCGGGACGGCGGCGACGGCGCGACACTCGCCAGGCGCAGCGCAGGCAAATCCGAGTGAGCCGGAGCCTGGAGGGCGGAGGCGAACGTCCGGCGAGACGGTACGGGGTAACCCCGAGCCGGGTTGGGCGCGTTGAGACATGACAGGCTGAAGCCTGTCCTACAATAGGATATGGGGAGCCCGAAGCCGGCGAATCACGCAGACCGCAGCGCGGCCAGCATCTGCTCCATGTCCGCCGGCAACGGCGCCGCGAGCTGCAGCCGCTCGCCCGTCGTCGGGTGGTCGATCGCGAGGCTCGCGGCGTGGAGGGCCTGCCGGGTGAGAAGTGGCGGGCCGGCGGGTAGGCCGAAGAGCGTCGGCTCGATCACCGAACGACCGCTGTAGAGCATGTCGCTGAGCACCGGGCAGCCGATGTGTGCGAGGTGCACGCGGATCTGATGCGTGCGGCCTGTCTTCGGGGCGACGCGCACGAGGGCCGCGCCGCGAAACCGCTCGATCACTTCGTAGCGGGTCACGGCCTCGCGGCTCGTGGCGTGGTCTTGCCGCACGGCCATCTTCTCGCGTTGGTAGGGGTGGATGCCGATCGGCGCGGAGATCTCGTCGCGATCGAAGCTCGGCTGGCCCTGCGTGATGGCCAGATAGGTCTTTTCGACAGTGCGCCGCTCGAACTGCTTTGCGAGCCGGTGATGGGCGTCCTCGCTGCGGGCCACCACGATCACGCCGCTGGTGTCGCGGTCGAGCCGGTGCACGATGCCCGGGCGGGTGGGGCCGCCGAGCGACGAGAGCCCGGCGCCTTCGCGCTCGAGGTGCCATTTGAGGGCGCCGGCGAGCGTGCCCTTCCAGTTGCCCTTGGCGGGATGCACCACCATGCCCGGTGGCTTGTTGACCGCGGCCATCACGTCGTCGAGGAGGAGAAACTCGAGCGGGATCTCTTCGGCCGCAGGCCCGGCTCGCGGCGGCTCCGGGACGTCGAGGCACACGAGTGAGCCGGGCTTGAGCTTCAAGGACGCCCGGGCCACCACGCCGTCGACACGCACGGCCCCCTTCTCGATCGCTCGCGCCAGAAACGAACGGCTCTGATCCGGAATCATCCGAGCCAAGAAGACGTCGAGCCGGAGCCCGGCCGACTCGGGTGAGACCACGAACGTCGCCTCGTCGCCGGGTGACAGCGGGCGGGGGCTCGGGGCGTCCAGGGGCTACTCCTGCGGCTTCGCGGGTGGCTCCGCCGGCTTCTCCTCCGCGGCCGGCTTCGGAGCCGGCGGCGTGATTTTCTGGGCGGCGAACCAATCATACCACTGCCGCGTGGCCTCGCGATCGACCGTGGCCGCGTGCTCCCGGGCCAACCCGGCGAGCGCCCCCTCGGGAAACTCCGCAGCCACCGCCGCATACCCGCGCCGGGCCTCGTCGAGTTGGCCGAGGCTCTCGCGGGCCTTGGCGAGGCCAAACGTCGCCCGCTCCGCGAGCATCTCGCGGGGCCTGGCGGCGAGGATCGAGGCATAGAGGTCGGCCGCAGCCTGGAGCCGAGGCGGCGCCTGATCTTTGTTGACGAACATGAGTTCGGTGCCGTCGATGAGCGCCATGTCGGCCATCACGAGCCGTGACCATTCGGCTGCTGGCGTGCCCGGATACCGGCGCACGACCTCGTCGAAGGCCTGAGGATCACCCCCGGAGAGCCCCGCAAGAAATGCATCCCACGACTGCGACTTCGTGGCCGTCGACTGGGCCGACACGAGCACCCACGCGGCCAGCGCGAGCAAGGCCCCGCCAAGGGCGAGCAAGATCGCATTCGCATGAGGCCGCAGCCGGTCGACGATCTCGAAGGTCTTCTCGGCGAGAGCGTTGCCCTCGATCTCTTCCGCGTCTTCGATCGGAATGCTTCTATGGTCGTCGCGCATCGTCACTCCTCGCCTCGATTTCCAGCCCGGGAAGGCAGCAATAGAGTCCGCGCGGCCGATGGCGTCAAGGCAAACCACGCGGCTCGACGGCGGCGGCACGCCGGTTTGGTACATTCCGGCGATGCAGCTCAACCCGGCCCAGTCCGACGCGGTCAACGCCCCGGTCGGGCCGCTGCTGGTGCTCGCCGGCGCCGGCACGGGCAAGACCCGCGTCGTGATCGCTCGGATGGCCCATCTCGTGCGGCGCGGCACGCGGCCCTCCCGCATTCTGGCCGTCACGTTCACGAACAAGGCCGCGAAGGAGATGGCCTCCCGCGCGGGCAAGCTGCTGCAAGCGGGGGCCGACGAGAAGCCCGAGATCTCCACGATCCACTCGCTCTGCGTGCGGGTGCTCCGCCGCCATGCGCCGAAGCTCGGGCTTCCGGAGCGATTTTCGATCGTCGACCGCGGCGAGCAGGAGTCGATCGCCCGCAAGGTGCTCAAGGAGCTGAAGGTGCCCGACGCGATCCTGCGGCCTGGAGACCTCATCGATCGCGTGAGCCGCTGGAAGAGCGCGGCCGTGCGGCCCGACGGCGCCTTCGACACGATCGCCGCCGACGCACCTGAGTCGTGGACGCTCGCGGCCGCCGGCTACCGTCGCTACCAAGAGGCGCTGCGCGGATCCGGCGCGGTCGACTTCGACGATCTGCTGCTGGTCGTGGACGAACTGTTCACGCACCACGAGGAGGTGCGGCGGGCCGAGGCGGGCCGGTTCCAGCACGTGCTCATCGACGAATACCAAGACACGAGCGGCATCCAGGAGCGGATTCTCTCGGCGCTCGCTCGCGACCATCGCAGCATCTGCGTGGTGGGCGACGACGATCAGTCGATCTACGCCTGGCGCGGTGCCCAGATCTCGCACATCCTCGAGTTTCCGAAGCGCTGGCCGCAGGCCGTGGTGGTGCGGCTCGTGGAAAACTATCGCTCCACGCCCGAGATCATCCGGGCCGCCAACCAACTGATCTCGTGCAATACAAAGCGGCACGGCAAGGAGCTCGTGTCGAAGGCCCCGTCGGGCCCGCCGCCGGCGATCGTGCAAGCGCAGGACGAGGTCGATGAATCGCGCCGCGTCGTGGCCGACGTCGAGATCCGATTGCGCGAGGGGGAGGTGGCCCCGAGCGAGGCCGCGATTCTCGTCCGCACCGGCGAGCAGACACGCGTCTTCGAGCAGGAGCTGCGGCGGAAGGGGATCCCCTACGAGCTGATCGGCAGCCGCTCGTTTTTCGATCGCCGCGAGGTGAAAGACGTGATGGCCTACCTGCGGCTGCTCATCGAGCCCGACGATGATCTCGCTCTCGCGCGGATCGCCAACGTGCCCCCGCGTGGCCTCTCGGCACAGACGCTTTCCCAGGCCCGCACGGGCGCGGTCGCCGATGGCACGAGCGCCTGGCAGGCGCTCCGTGCCGCCCGCGATGCCGGCCGGCTCACGCCGGCAGCGGCCGGCGGCGTGGCGGCCCTCGAACGGACTGTGGCCCTGCGCGATACGGCCACGCCCGGCCATGCGGCCGACGTGCTCCGGCGGCTGCTTGACGCGACGGGCTACCAGGCGTTTCTCACCAAGGAATACGACGACCCGTCCGAGGCCGAGGAGCGGCAGGCGTGCGTGGAGGATCTCGCGAATGCGCTCGCCACCCACGAGCAGTCGCACCGCCCGGGTCGTGACTTCGCTCGCGTGGTCCGCGACTTCCTCGACGAACTCGTGCTCGATGTCACCGAAGCGGAGCGGTTTCGCGAAGACAAGCCTCGCGGCAATCTGCTGCGGCTGATGACGCTGCACGCCGCCAAGGGGCTGGAGTTCGACCAGGTGTGGATGGTGGGGCTCGAGGAGGGCCTTCTGCCCCACCATCGGTCGCTCGAGGCGGGGCTCGACGCGATCGCTGAAGAGCGGCGGCTCTGCTACGTGGGCGTGACGCGGGCCCGGAAGCGGCTCGTGCTCTCGCTCTGCCTGACACGGATGAAGTGGGGCAAGAGCCGCCCCTGCAAGCCGAGCCGATTCCTCTACGAGCTCACGGGGCAGGCCGACAAGTTCAGCGAAGCCGCCCCGGCCCGCGACGAGCCGAAGGTCGCCGCCAAACGCCCCCGCCGCGCTGCCCGCAAGTAGGACGTCCGGTCGCGGGTGGCACGTTCCCGACGCGATCAATCCGGCTCGGGGTTACCCCGTACCGTCTCGCCGGACGTTCACCTCCGCCCTCCAGGCTTCGGCTCACTCGGATTTGCCTGCGCTGCGCCATCCATGGCTCCGCTGGTCAAATACGCCGGCTCAACGGCAGGGGTAACCCCTCGCCTCCCGTCTGGAAGCCCGAGGCGTGAGCCGAAGGGAATACGCGTCGTGTTTCGCCA
>JBMLMS010000479.1:0-5879 GCA_049243925.1 Pirellulales bacterium | reverse complement strand
GGGCCGCAGCGAACGTCCGGCGAGACGGTACGGGGTAACCCCGAGCCGGCGCGCAGAAGAGGGGCATCCTCTCGGCTCACGCCTCGGGCTTCCTGACCAGCGCGGCGCTCAGCGATTGTTCATGTCGCACGACACGCCGCCGGCGGCCGGCACGTAGCAGGCCCGGGCGTAGTCCATCACCATGCGGTGCGAGCTGAACCGCCACGCCAGCGAACCGATCGAATTCTTCATCATCCGAATCCACTGCCGAGGCAGGCCGTCGGCATCGCGGTCGTAGAACAGCGGGATCACTTCCCCTTCGAGCACCTGGTAGAGCGCCTCGTAGTCGCGGCGGTCGGTGATCGCATCGTTGGCATGCGTCTCACCGCGGCCGATTGCGAAGCCGTTGTGGCCGTCGTAGGCCTCCGCCCACCAGCCGTCGAGAATCGAGCAATTCAGGCCGCCGTTGAGCACGACCTTCTGGCCGCTCGTGCCCGAGGCCTCGAGCGGGCGACGCGGGTTGTTGAGCCACACGTCGACACCCTGAATCAGGTGGCGGCAGACGTTGATGTCGTAGTCTTCGACGAACACGATCCGACCGCTCGTGCGCGGATCGTGCCGCAGGTTCGCGATCTTGCGGATCAGTGCCTTGCCCGGCTCGTCGGCCGGATGGGCCTTGCCCGCGAAAATGATCTGGATCGGCCGGTCGCGATCGCTGATCAGTGCGAACAAGCGGTCGAGCTCGTTGAGCACGAGGTCGGCTCGTTTGTAGGTGGCGAACCGGCGGGCGAACCCGATCGTGAGGATGTTCGGATCGAGCACCGTGCGGGCGAGTTCCACCGCTTCGTCGCATTCGCCCCGCCGCCGGCACTGCCGGCTCAAGCGGCGCCGCACGAACTGGAGCAGCAGGTTCTTGAGCGCGTAGTGCGTTTCCCAGAGCTCGCCGGGGTCGCAGTCGTGGATCTTCTGCCACACGTCGGGCTCCCCCATGCGCCGAAACCAGTTGGCCGGGAAGATGCGGTCGTAGAGCTGGAGCATCTGCCACGAGAGCCAGCTCGGCACGTGCACGCCGTTGGTGATGTGCCCGATCGGCACCTCCTCTTCGACGCGGCCCGGCCAGAGGCCGTTCCACATCCGCCGGCTGACGTGGCCATGGAGCGCACTGACAGCATTGGCCCGCCGCGACATCTTCAGGCCGAGCACCGTCATGCAAAAGGGCTCGGAGTGGTTGGCCGGATCGACGCGGCCGAGGCTCATGAGGTGGTCGTGCGAAATGCCGAGGGCGTCGCGCATCGGCCCGAGGTGCTCCTCCATCAGCGTGTCGTCGAAACGGTCGTGGCCGGCCGGCACGGGGGTGTGGGTGGTGAACACGGTCTGCCGGGCCACCTTCCGCGAGGCATCGGTGAACGAGTAGCCGTCGCGATCCATCCGCCCGCGCACCGCCTCGAGCGTCGCGAACACCGAATGCCCTTCGTTGAGGTGATACACACCCGGCACGATGCCCATCGCGCGAATCGCCCGCACGCCGCCGATGCCGAGCACGATCTCCTGGCGAATCCGGATCCGCGTGTCGCCGCCGTAGAGCCGGCTCGTGAGCTTGCGATCTTCGGGGCTGTTGCCCTCGACGTTGCAGTCCAGGAGGTAGAGGCTCACACGGCCCACTGCCATCTTCCACACCTGGGCGAAGATCGGGCCCGAGCGGGTGTCGACCTGCACCATCACCGGCTTGCCGTCGGCACCGATCGCGGGCTCGATCGGCAGCACTTCCACCCGCGACTGCAGATACTCCTCGTGCTGATAGCCGTCGATGTCGAGCTGCTGCTTGAAGTAGCCCTGGTCGTAAAACAGCCCCACCGCGATCAGCGGGATGCCGAGGCCGCTTGCACTCTTGATATGGTCGCCGGAGAGCACGCCGAGGCCACCCGAATAGATCGGCACCGACTCATGGATGCCGAACTCCGCCGAGAAATACACGACCGGCTTCGAACCGAGCACGCCGGCGTTGACGTCGCTCCAGGTCGTCTGCGTGGCGAGGTATTCCTTGAGCCGGCGGTAGGCCTGGTTGATCCGGCTGTAGAGCACGAGTTCCGCGGCCCGGGCCTCGAGCCGCTCGGGGGTGAACTCTGCGAGGAGCGCGATCGGATTGTGATCGAGTTGCCGCCAGCGGATCGGATCGAGCTCACGAAACATATTCGTGACCTCGGGGTGCCAGCTCCACCAGAGATTTCTGGCGAGGGCCATGCACTTGTCGTAGAGGTTTTGCGGCGAAAGTTCGTCGAGGCGGGGCGGGGCGAGATGGGGGGCGGTAGCCGCTCCATTGCGCGACACGGGGCGCGTCGTGGAAAGCTCTTCTTCGGCCTGGCTCATGGCTGTTCCTCCGGGCGGGATGTGGAGATGGTGGGACCTGTGGCCAGAAGGCCCGAGAGTATACCCGGCGCGCGGCATCGCTTCGACCCCCGCCGGCCGTGGCTCGATCATAATGGTTCGACATGTTCACGCCCGACACGCCAACGCCTGATCCCGCCCCGCTCGCCGTTCTCTGCGATGCTCTCGGTGAGCGGGCAGCGGCGACGGGCGAGCTGGGGCCGTGGCAGAGCGGCGCCTTTCACCTGCTCGCCCGCGCAGGCGTGCTCGCCGGCTTCATCCCGACGGGCGACGGCGGCACGGGCGCGACTGAGCTCGCGATCCTCGATGCGCTCGTCGCCATCGCCTCGCGGTGCCTCACCACGGCGCTCGCGCTTACACAGTGGGCCAGCGGCTGCCGAATCATCGCCGGAGGTGACGATGCGGCGCGGTCGAGATGGCTTCCGGCACTCGCCGCGGGCACCATTACCACGACCGTGGGCATCGCGCAGCTGTCGACGAGCCGCCGGCACCTCGGCGCGCCGGCGCTCTCGGCCCGCATGGCTGCCGGCGCCTGGCGGCTCACCGGCCTCTGCCCGTGGGTGACGGGCGCCGACTCGGTCGATTCAATTGTCACCGGGGCGGTGCGAGACGACGGGCAGCAGCTGTTTTTCATCGTGCCGACCGACAGCCCCGGGCTTACGATCGCGCCGCCGATGCAGATGCTCGCGCTCTCCGGCAGCCGCACGTCGAGCGTGGCGTTCTCCGACGTCGCGCCGGTGGCGGTCGTCGAGCCGCGGGCCACCGGCGGCGTGCGCACGGGCGGACTGGCCACGACGGCGCTCGCTCTCGGCAGCACGTGGTCGGCACTCACGGTGCTGGAGAGCGAGGCAGCGGCCCGGGCTGCACTCGCTCCGATCGCGGAGGCCTTGCGGACAGAGGCGGTCGCCATCCACAAGCGGCTGCGTCGCGCGGCCACCGACGGTGGGACGGAGGATCGCGATCGGCTGCGGGCCGATGCCAACGGCCTCGTGATCCGCGCAGCCCAGGCGGCGCTCACGGCCACGAAGGGGGCCGGCTTCGTCGCAGGCCATCCGGCGGAGCGGCTCGTGCGCGAGGCGCATTTCTTTCTCGTCTGGAGCTGCCCGCAGACGGTTGCGGGCATCACGCTCTGCGAGCTGTCCCGCACCGAGATGTGAGCGGGGCATTCAGGTCCCGTGAGCGTTCGATGTCGGCCGCAAACTGCTCTTGCCCTGCGACGCGGGAGAGCGAAAAATCCCGCTTGCATGCATGCCCCCCAGTCCATCGTCGTGATCAAACTTTCCGCCATCGGCGATGTGCTGCACGGCGTGCCGACGGCCGTCGCCCTCAAGCGGGCGTTTCCCGAGGCACGCATCGGCTGGGTGGTGGAAGGTCGGGCGGGTGACGTGCTCGCGGGCCATCCGGCGATCGACCATCTCTTCCGGCTCCCGCGCGGTTGGCTCAAGTCTTTCGCCGCGATCCGCAGTCTGCGACGCCAACTGCTCGACTTCGCGCCCGACGTCACGCTCGACCTGCAGGGACTGCTGAAGAGCGCGATCCCCACCTGGCTCTCCGGCGCTCCGGTCCGCATCGGCCACGCGGCGCCCGAGTCGCGTGAACAGGCGTGGCGGTTCTACACACATCCGATCGAGGCTACGGCCGCCCACGTCATCGATCGCAACCTGCATCTGCTCTCCGTGCTCGACGTGCACGACACGCGCGCCGCCTTCGACATGCCACGCTGGCCCGTGAGCCGGCTGCGGGTGCAGGAATGGATGGCGTCACTCCGACTCCCGTCCCCACCCGCGCTGATCAACCCTGGCGCCGGCTGGCCGTCGAAGATCTGGCCCACCGAGCGGTTCGCCGCCGTGGCCCGCGACCTTCAGCACCAACACGGCATCCCGTCGATCGTGGTGTGGGGCGGCGGTGCCGAACGAGAGGCCGCAGAGCGGATCGTGGCCGAGAGTGGCAGCACCGCGATCATGGCCCCGCAGACCACGCTCCAAGATCTTGGTGAGCTCTGCCGGCTCGCGCGCGCGTTCATTTCGAGTGACACCGGCCCCCTGCACCTGGCCGCGGCCGTGGGCACGCCCTGCGTCGGTCTCTTCGGCCCGGTGCCGGCGAAGCGCAACGGCCCCTACGGCCCCGGCCACCGCACCGTCGAGCCACCCGCCGCGCTGCGACCGGCGTGGGAGGATCGCAAGACCGACCGCGTGGCCATGGAGGCGATCGACGTCGAGAGCGTCGTCGCTGCTGCATCCGAAGTACTCGCGCGGACCGCTGCAGCTTGACCTCGTAGGATAGGCTTCAGCCTGTCATGCCGGAACTCGCCCAAGCCGGCTCGGGGTTACCCCGTACCGTCTCGCCGGACGTTCGTTGCGCCCATCCTGGGCTTCACTCACTCGGATGTGCCTGCGCTGCGCCATCCATGGCTTCGCTGGTCACATACGCCGGCTCAACGGCAGGGGCAACCCCGAGCCTCCCCAGTTGGAAGCCCGAGGCGTGAGCCGAAGGGAATCCGCGTAGCGGCGCACAACCGGGGCCTCCTCTCGGCTTACGCCTCGGGCTTCCGAAATCGGGGTGCGCGAGGTCGAGGCGACGATCGACAGGCTGAAGCCTGTCCTACATACCGAGCAGCTTTTTGAACTCGGCCTCGTCGATCACTGCGACGCCGAGTGACTGGGCCTTGTCGAGCTTGCTGCCGGCTTCGGTGCCGGCGACGAGGTAGTCGGTCTTCTTCGATACGCTGCCCGACGGGCGGCCGCCCGCCTTGCGGATCGCCTCTTCCGCGGCCTGCCTGGAGAAGTCTGTGAGCGTGCCTGTGACGACGAGCGTCTTGCCCACGAGCGGGCCGTCGGTCACGGGGCGGTCGGCCTCCGGCACGTCGAGCTCGACGCCGCACTGCTGCAAGCCATCGATGACGCGACGGCCGTAGTCGCTCGCCAGCCATTCGTGCACGCTCTCGGCGATCACGTCGCCGATCTCGTGCACCTCGGCGAGTTCCTCGATCGATGCGGCCTGGAGTTTTTCGATCGTGGAAAACCGCTGGGTGAGGAGCGTGGCCACCCGCGGGCCCACGTGACGGATGCCGAGCGCGTTGAGCGCGCGGGCCAGGCCCCGCGACCGGCTCGCGGCGATCTGATCGACGAGGCTCTCGGCCGACTTCTTCCCCATGCGCTCGAGTGGCTCGAGCTCGGCGGCCGCGAGCCGGTAGAGATCGGCGTAGTCGCGCACGAGCCCCGTGGCCACGAGTTGCTCCACGAGCTTGTCGCCGAGCCCCTCGATGTCCATCGCGCCGCGCGACGCGAAAAACTTGAGCCGCTCGCGCATCCGGGCCGGGCAGTCGACGTTTGGGCAGCGGATGTAGACGCCCTCTGGATCGCGTTCCACGGGCGTGCTGCATTCAGGGCATTCCTTCGGTGGATGCCACACGGGCAACCTGCCCTCGCGCAGGTGCTTTTCGACGCGCACCACGTGCGGTATCACCTTGCCCGCCTTCTCGACCACGAGCACGTCGCCCACCCGGATGTCCTTAC
>JBMLMS010000478.1:0-1519 GCA_049243925.1 Pirellulales bacterium | reverse complement strand
TGATCCGCCCCGCCAGGCCGACGCTTGCCGAAGTGCCATTGGCCGACCTATCCTTCCATGAAAGCGATGCCCCTCGCGCTCGCCCTGGTCGCGCTCACGATCGTGGCTGGCTGCGGGCCTCGCAGGCTGCTCGTGCCGGTGCACGGTCGCGTGTTCTTCGACGGCCAGCCGCTCGCCTTCGGCAGCGTGAGCTTTCAGGGCGCATCGGGGCAGCCGGCCACCGCGGCGATCGGCCCGGATGGCACGTTTGTGCTGGCGGTGATCGGCGAGGGGCCGGGGGCCGTCGAGGGCCGCAATCGGGTGATCGTCGCCTGCTACGAGGGGCAACGCCGGCCGGCAGCCCCGAGCGGGGGCGAGCTGCACCTGGGGGCGTCGCTGATCCCCGAGCGATACACGTCGTACGAAACCAGCGGGCTCGTGATCGACGTCCAGCCGGGCATGCGTCTGCCGGTCGAACTGCAACTGACCCGCTGACCGGGCCGCCACCTAGCACGCACCACGGCCGGGCGAAACACCCCAGGTCGGCGGAAGCCATCAGGATTGACGGCGTCGGCTCACGCGATGACATCGCCGATTATGCCGCGGATACGGTCGAGAACGCCGCGGGACACGGCGCCGAACCGCACCACCGCCAGTCTCTGGGCGACCGTGTAGATGCGGTCGACACGAACCGTGCCCGGGTGGTTAAGCCGACCATCGTCCAGATCCGCCGAGTCGATGCGAAATGACCAGCGAGCCTCGGCCGGGTTCGACGTCATTGCCACGACGATCATGTCGGCGCCGGCAGCGTTGTAGGCGTCGGACGAGACGACAATCACCGGACGCCGCTTACGGCTCGAGAGATCGGTGAATGGCACGGGGATCAGGACGATGTCACGCTGCCGGGGCCGCATTCCAGTCCTCGTCGTCGAGCGGGTTGTCCCAGAAGTCGAGCGTGCTGCCAGCGGCGGCCACGAGATCGTCAAACTCACGACCTGCTTCTGGGATCACGATCACGGTGAGCCGCTCTCCTGGCTGAAATGGTCCGACGAACTCAACCTTCCCGTCAGCGCGGGCGTGGACTTCGTATGTGAGCGCAGTGCGTGGGTGCTGGTCGGCTGTGGCCATACAGTGACTCCGGGATACAGTCGGCGCGACAGGCCGTCGCGGCCATCGCCCCCCGGACCGACGGTCGGGAGTGGCTCAGGCAACGACACCATTGTCTTGTGAGTGTACAGGAGATCACTTGCGCCGTCCATCCCCCGTGCACGTGGCGACAGACCGGCCCATGCGCCCAGCCGAAACGCTCCTCTTTCTCGACGAGATTCAGGCCTGCCCGTCGAGGTGAAGTCGGAGCCCTCACGCGAAGAGCTTTGCGATCGGCGTGCCGCCGTCGGTGAGCGGCACGGGGCGGGCGCCGTCGTAGAGCTCCTCGGCCGGGTCGGTGCCGAGGGCGGCATGGATCGTGGCGTGGAAGTCGGCCACGTGAGAGGTTCGCAAGCGGGCGAAGGCCAGGATGGCTTCGCCCGCGTAAAGTCAG
>JBMLMS010000477.1:0-4632 GCA_049243925.1 Pirellulales bacterium | reverse complement strand
AGGGCTCGGGCGGTGCGTGCGGCTGCCGGATGCCGCGGCGGAGCCGAGCCGCTTCTGGCTCCGTGACCAGCCCGAGCCGTCGCACGTGTCTACAGCCGAGGCGCTTGGGCACGTGTTGCAGGCAATCGGCGACTCGGATGCGGCGCGGCAACTCCGGCTGCACTTCGAGCTTCACGTGTATGCGACGCTCCTCGCCCGCGGCAAGCGCGAGATGGCCGAGCGGTATCTCGGGCACTCGCCACTGCTCACCGAAGCCCGCGACGCTCTCGACCGGCTCCACGCCCGGTGAGCCAGGCTGGTTCGACTCCTGCGGTTCGGGTTTTTCGCGTGGGCAACGGCCAGTCTATTCGGGCCGCTTTTTCCGGCGTTTATCTGAGCGACGACCCTGCCGCTTGGCCTCCATCTCGTCGATCGCCGCCTGGGCGACGCGATTCATCGCGGCCTCGGCTTCCGCCCTCGTGGCCACGCCCATCTCAATCAAGAGCGTGAGCCACCCAGCCTCGTAGTCGTGCAGCCGATTCTTCGCCGGTCCGATCATAAGAGCCTCCTTCTGAAAGCTTCTCCATTGTGACGGACGCCAGGGACAACCTTGGTCCCTCCTATGACACGCTCGACGCGTGTCGAAAGCTGGCCTGCGAGTCAGTCGACCGGTAAAATGACCGCAGCATCAGGAACGACACGTCCCCCGCGACGTGTTGGAAACGTCTCGTGACGTTTCCGCAACCGAGCCCCTGCAAGGCATACGGTGCTTCCGCCGGCATGAAAATGCTGGCGGGATGTGCGTGAGGATTTGCTCCTCACGAAACAATGTTGCAGCAGTCCGAGGGGCGGAGACGCCTCTCCGGGCTGGTTCTTGGTGCGTGGCTCATTCTGGAGTGCGCACGATGCCAGACCACGATTTTCGGAATCTGTTTCGCACGCGGCAGGATTTGATTCAGGAAGCGGATCGAGCGGTGGCGGTGGCGGAGCGGGCATTTGCCAGAGCCGAGGGCGACAACGCAACGCGGTGGACGGTGATCGCTGCGGGAAAGTACGAGAGCGCCGCGGCGCTCTACTTGAAGGCCGGGCTGGGACTACTCGCCAAGCAGCGGTATGCGGATGCGTCGCGGTATTGCTGCCTCGTCGGGGACCGCGAGCGGGCCAAGCTCAATCAGGATCGCTGGGCGGCTATCTCCACGTATTGGGAGGACGACGCCGATGCCGCGAGCGCCCCCAGTGAGCGAAAGGAACAGCACGATGGCGGAGCATGAGACCTACGACCGCGAACAGGTCTACCAAGAGCTCTATCAACGGTTTGCGCGGATGGAGGTGCCGCCGTGCCCGAGGTGCGGCACGTGCAACACGGCATCGGTGCAGGTGGGCGTGATTGGGCTCACGATCCGGCTGGCGGCTACGTGCCCTAAGTTCAAGCTGATTCCCAATGGGCCGAAGC
This sequence comes from Pirellulales bacterium, assembly GCA_049243925.1. Taxonomy (GTDB): domain Bacteria; phylum Planctomycetota; class Planctomycetia; order Pirellulales; family UBA1268; genus RGVT01. The sequence goes on along the minus strand of JBMLMS010000477.1, from coordinate 3,200 downwards.
CCGGCAACTGGTTTTGCAATTCGTGTGGAAAGTTTTTCGATGTCGCGTATGACCTCGGCTCCCAGGAAGGAACCCGATTATGAAAACCATCGTCGTGCTCACCGGCGCCGGCATCAGTGCCGAAAGCGGCCTCAAGACGTTTCGCGGTGATGGCGGTCTGTGGGAAGGGCATCGCGTCGAAGATGTGGCCACGCCCGAGGCGTGGGCCCGTGATCCGGCGCTCGTGCTCGAGTTTTACAATGAGCGCCGCCGGCAGGTGCGGGCCGCACAGCCCAACGCTGCCCACAAGGCGCTCGTCGAACTCGAGCAGGCGTACGACGTGCATGTCGTCACGCAGAACGTCGACGACCTGCACGAACGGGCCGGCTCATCGCAGGTGCTGCACTTGCATGGCGAGATCCTGCTTGCCCGCAGCACGCAGGACCCAAACTCCACGAAGCACCTCGGCGATACAGACATCGCCCTCGGCGACACCTGCCCGCTCGGAAGCCAACTGCGGCCGCACATCGTGTGGTTCGGCGAGGAGGTGCCGGCGCTCGAGGATGCGGCCAAGATCGTCGCCCGAGCTGATATCTTTCTGTGCGTGGGCACGTCGCTGCAGGTCTACCCGGCGAACTCACTGATTTTTGCAGCGCCGAGGCGGGCCCGAAGGATCGTCATCAATCCAGAGGTGCCCGATCTCGTGCCGCAAGACGTGTGCGAATGCATCGCCAAGCCGGCGTGCGAGGGCGTGCCGGCACTTGTGGATAGCCTGCTTCGGGAAGCAACACACGAGGCCGAATGAGACCCCGCCGCATGCTCTGGAATCTGCTCGCCATCGGCGTTTGCGTGTACGCCGGGCTGTGCCTTGTGTTCATGCTGTTTCAGCGGTCGTTCATCTACATGCCGACCCCCGAGACGCCCGCCCACGCGGCGGCGCTCTCCCTCGATGTGCCAGGCGCCCGCCTCCGCATCTCGACGCAGCTGCTCGACGGCCCCAAGGCTCTCGTCTACTTCGGAGGCAATGCCGAGGATGTGGCTTACACGCTCCCGGAGCTCGCGGCCGCGTTTCCAGACCGGGCTCTCTATCTTCTGCACTACCGCGGCTACAGCGGCAGCACCGGCCGGCCAGCCGAAGCCGCCCTGCGGAGCGATGCCCGGGCAGTGTTCCGCTTCGCTCATGAGCGCCACCCCGACGTGATGGTCGTCGGCCGCAGCCTCGGTAGCAGTCTGGCGATCCAGTTGGCCAGCGAGGAACCCGTCTCGCGGCTCGTGCTCATTGCGCCCTTCGAAAGCATCCTCTCAATCGCGAAACGCTTGGCCCCGTTTCTGCCGATGGGGCTGTTGCTGCGCGACAAATACGAGTCGTGGAGGTACGCACCGCAGGTCACATGCCCGACACTCATTCTTGCCGCATCTCACGACGAGCTCGTGCCGATGCACGACACGCAGAAGCTGTTTGACGCTTTCCAGCCGGGCGTGGCGACGATGCGAGTCATCGACGGCGCGGATCACAACTCGGTGTCTGACGCAGCGGAGTTCTGGGAAGCACTCGCCACTTTCGGCCCAAAATTTTCGGACTAAGCCTGTGTCACAGCCAAAGTGACTGAAGACACAGGCCGACGCAAGGCAAAAACCTCTACAGTATGTCGATCGTGGCATAGGCAAGGCAGCCGTCATGCACGCCACTCTCCAGGGAGCACCACCGTGTCATCCAGCACGCCCGTGAAGATCTTGGTTCTCTATGACTCCCAGACCGGCAACGTCGAGCAGATGGCCAAGTTCGTCGGCGAAGGGGCTCAGGAGATTCAAGGGGTCGAGGTCAGGCTCAGAAAGATCGGTGGCGAAAATGACCTGAAGGCAACTCCTGATGACGTTGTCTGGGCCGATGGGGTGGCCGTCGGTAGCCCTACAAACATGGGTGTGCTGTCGTGGAAGATGAAGAAATTCTGGGACGACGAGATGGGCCCGCATTGGATGAAGATCGACGGCAAAATTGCCTGTGCCTTCAGTTCCGCGGGCGGTTGGGGCGGCGGCATGGAGCTAGCCTGCCAAAGCATTCTGACAGTACTCATCAACTTCGGGTTTCTCGTCTTCGGGGTAACCGACTACGTATCTCGTGACATGACGCTGCACTACGGGGCGGTTTCAGCAAAGGCTCCCAGTGACGACCCCGCCAAGGCCGCCTGCAGGTGCCTGGGCAAACGGCTTGCCGAATGGACGGCCACGTACGTGCATGCGCGGCAAGAAGAGCACCCGAGTGGAAAACTCGCCCAGCGTCGGCCGCCACACGGGTGACTGACGCCCTACTCGTGCTCTTGCTCGTGGGCGCCGAAGGTCTGGGCCCGATGCATGACGGCTGGGCGGCGATTAGCAAAGACCCAGACTGGCTCGTGGCAAAAGAGAAGGGCGTCGTGGAACTACGGCTGCGGTTGGTTGCCTGTCCGCTCGACCTTTACCCACCCGACCTCGAGGTTGAATGCTCCCGGCTTCTTGTCGCTGAGCATGAAGCCCAAGCCGTTGATCTGGGCCGGCTCCACTGGCCCCATGCCCTGCACTCGTCTGCCAAACGCTGTGGGAATGAATTCATCGAGCGGGATGGCCACATCGGCCCATTGGTCTTTCGTAGTCGGCAGCGTAGCCCTGTAGGAGAAAGCCATCCTGCGGCTCTTCGTGTAGATATTCAGGACGTACTCCCGGCCGTCACCCTTCACGTGAGCGATGAGCGTGTCGCCGGCCTGGATATCCAACTCGGTCGGCTTGGTTCTGACGGACGCAAACCCACCGTTGTTTTCCAGAGACAGGGTGCCGAAAAACTCGAGTGTCTTGTCTTGCGTGATTCTGAAGCGGCCGTCTGACACGCCACCCATCACGCCGTCATTCACGGCCTGCCATTTCTGGGCCACGTCGGCGCCGGTGAAATCCAGAAGTGGCCGGAGGGCTTCCTGGGTCGCCACTTGGCCAGACAGAGACACGATCAGGATCGCGACCCACGTGCGCATAAAAACTCCGCCGTGAAACAGGGCTTCTGGAAGCAGGTTTCCCTCGGGCATGTCAGCCGGGGGGTTATAGGCAGCTATTCATGGCGGGAGCCGTGGGAAAGCATAGACGCAACGTCGGTCATTGGAGGCCCGCGCAGCCGCCCATGCCGCACGCGGCCGGCGAACCAGAGGCTCGTGAGCGTCACTGCGACGGCGAGGATGCCGACCGTTCCAAAATAA
>JBMLMS010000476.1:0-4008 GCA_049243925.1 Pirellulales bacterium | reverse complement strand
TCTCGAGGCTGGTGAGTTTCGGGCGAACCGGCCTGCGCTTCGTGTCGACCATGACAAAAGGCCCTGACGGGTCGGTCGGGCTTGAGGATGCCCTTCGCGGCATGTTCGCCGCACGCCAATCATATCGGAATATTCCGATACGTCAATGAGTTTTTCCGGCGGGGCTGAAAAAAGAGTAAAAATATCGCGAGACGACGATGTATAATCAGGCATCCCCAGGAGGATCGTGCCATGCCAGACCACCATCGGATCCTCGTTCTCGGGGGCGGCACCGCGGGAATCACCGTGGCCGCCCGACTCAAACGGGCCGACGCCCGTCTCGACATCGGCCTCGTCGAGCCGTCCGAGAGCCACTTCTACCAGCCGCTCTGGACGCTCGTGGGGGCCGGTGTCTTCCCGCCGGAGGCCAGCCGGCGACGGGAGGCCGATTTCATTCCCCCAGGCGTCGACTGGATTCGCGACCGCGTGACCGAAATTCTGCCCGACCAGAAGGCGGTCGCCACGGCCTCGGGCCGACGGCTCACCTACGATTGGCTCGTCGTGGCCCTCGGCATCCAGATCGACTGGACATCAATCCCGGGTCTCGCCGAGGGAATCGGCACCCGTGGCGTGTGCAGCAACTACTCCTTCGAGCACGTCGCCTACACGTGGGAGACGATCCGCAGCTTCACAGGAGGCACGGCCCTCTTCACGGTGCCCAACACGGCCGTGAAGTGCGGCGGCGCGCCCCAGAAGATCATGTACCTCGCCGACGATGCCTTCCGACGGCAGGGAGTGCGCGACCGCACGCAGATCGTGTTCGCCTCCCCGGCCAAGGCGATCTTCGCCGTCGAGAAATATCGCAAGACGCTGGAGCAGGTCGTAGCCCGCAAGGGCATCGACGCCCGGTTTCGCCAGAACCTCGTCGAGGTGCGGCCCGACGCCCACGAGGCGGTCCTCGAGCACCTCGACACCCACGAGCGGAGCGTCGTCCCCTACGACATGATCCACGTGACCCCGCCGATGAGCGCCCCCGATGTGATCAAGCGCAGCCCACTCGCCAACGAGCAGGGCTGGTGCGCGGCCGACAAACTCACGCTGCGTCATCCGGCATATCCCGACGTGTTCGCCCTGGGCGACGCCGCGGGCCTTCCCACCTCGAAGACCGGCGCCGCGATCCGCAAGCAGGCTCCGGTGGTGGTCCACAATCTGCTGGCCGCGATGAACGGGAAGCCGTGCGATGCAGCCTATGACGGCTACACCTCGTGCCCGGTGGTCACCGGCTATGGCCGGATGGTGCTCGCGGAATTCGACTACGACAACCAGCCGAAGGAGTCGTTTCCGATCGACCAGTCGAAGGAGCGCTACAGCATGTGGCTCCTCAAGACGCAGGTGCTGCCGCGGCTCTACTGGCACGGCATGCTCCGCGGGAGGGTTTGAGCGCCGCGCAGGGCATGTGCCTGTTCTTCAGCGTGCCGTCGCGCGGACGGTGCGAATGCACCACACGATGGCTGCGGCATTGAGCACCGCGAACACCAGGAACACCGGCAACCCCCCGATCCGCAGCGCCGCGGCCAGGGAGTCGGCCGACGCGGCCACGTCGACCGAGTTCAAGCGGATCGCTTCGCGAACCAGGGCGACGGCGACGAGCCCGACGATCCAGCCACCGGTCGCCACAAGGAGCAGAGGCGACGAAAGCCGGCCACGGATCGCGGCGATCAACCAGACTGCGGCCTGAACGACGAGCGCCGCGCCGAGCATGGCCAGCCACGGGCCTGCCAGTGGGCCCGCCACGGCGGTCCGCACGGCGGCGGGAAGCGTGGACCAATACAGCAGCCCGGCGGTTGCGCAACCGATGAGACCCGCACCGGCCGTCAGGGCCAGCCGTCTGACCGGCGACAGCCCCGTACCGGGCTGCGGGGTGGCGTCGATTCCGACGCCCGTGAGCCGGCCCTGCCATGCCAGTTCGATCGCCAGGCTCGGAAAGGCCAGGAAAAACCAGACGGCCAGCCGCGGCAGGAGGCCGGGGGATTTGTAGCGCAGGCCGCCGGATTCATACAGGCGTGGCCATGCCGCGTGGTCGAGCATGAGCAGGTGATTCTCCGTCCAACTGAGGGCGATGAACAGGAATCCCACGCAAACGACTACGGCTACGAGCGGCCGCCAGACCCACGGACGCCTGCTGATCCAGGCCGATTTCTGCAGGTAGAGCAGGTAGAAGCAGACGATCAGCACCGGCATGATCGCCATCCAGCGATGGGAAAGCAGCAGGTTGGCCGTGGCAAACTCGCGACCGTAGAGCATCTGCACGAACAACAGCGGCGCCACGCCGGCCGTGATGGCAAGCCCCGTGGCAAAGGGCAGCCAGTCGAGCAGAATCCCCTGCCACTCACAGGCCGCACAGCGGGCTCTTCCCATCAGCCGCCCGCAGGCGAGATACGTCGCTCCGGCCAGCACGTAATGCATGAACACCATGTGCACCACGAACGTGGCCAGGTAGAGCGTGAGATAGAAGGCCGTGGCACCTGGCAGGCCGAAGGGAATGGCTGCGTTCATCGGGATGGCTCAGCCGCGGCCAGTTGCGGATCGCCGGGGCCCGTGCCCGCTTCGTCGAGCCAGCGACCGATCTGCTCGAGTACGGAGGCATCGTGCGTCTGCTCCCAGGCCCGGGGCTTGCCGGCCCTGATCCAGCCGATCAACTGCACGACCGCCTCGACCTCCGCCGGCGTGCCAGCGAAGGGAGGCATGAAGGGCTTCGTCCGCTGGAGCTGTGCGATGTTGAGCCGCCGCTGGTCGATCGACCAGGTCGCCGCCAGGTCGCACACGGCGTTCATGCCCTCGAGCGTATGGCACACGGAGCATTGGACCCGAAACACCTTCGCGCCGAGGACCAGCTGCGCGTTGGGATAGGCCGCCGCATCCCGCAGTGGATAGGGGTCGTCGGTGGCGGAGCCCCGCTGCCGGAGCTGCTCGATCCCGTCGCGGGCAATCGAGTTGGAGTAGAGATACTCCCGGATCGTGAACGGTTTCCGCACGCCCTCGCGCACGAACTCGCCCCCGGCCGTGGCGGCGAACGCCAAGGCCAGCAGGAGCGTGGCGGTCGCGCCGTTGACGTACAGCCGCTGACGCAGGATGGCCACGACGGCGTACAGGCCGACGAGCGTCGAACTGCCCACGGCCATCGTGAGAAACAGCGTCATCGGCACGCTCCCGCCCGTCGTCCAGCCGCGGCTGTCGGCGGGCATGGTCGCCAGATACCAGGCCCCGACCAGCGGCATCGCCAGCATCGCCACCAGCGGCCGGGCACACACGGCCACCAGTTCGTGCCGCTCCTCCCGGTTGAACCCACCCACCGCGTTGACGAGCACGCAGGCGGCGAGCGCCGCGATCGCGGCCGCGGAGATCGTGCGAAAGATAAGCGAGGGCAGGAACCCCGGATTGAAGAACCCGGCCCACACGTCGTGTGACTCCAGCCATGCGCCAGGGGTCAGCTGCCAGGACAGGATCCCGTTGATCCAGAACAGGCTCATCCACGAGGCGGCCGAGTAGAGCAGGAGCAGTTGCAGCCGCGCCGGGTCGGCGAGTCTCGGCCCGTACCGGTAAAACAGGTATCCGGCCACGACCTCGAGACAAAAAAACGTCCACTCGGTGGCCCACACCCAGTGGAACTCGCGCACCATCGTGGCGATCGTGCGGGGGCTGACCTGGATGCTCGTGAACCACATCGCCACACCCGTCACGGCGCCGAGCACGAAGCTCACGAGCACGAGCATCTTGAAGTAGTCGTCGGCGAAGCGGCGGGCCAGCCGGCAGGTGCCTCGCATGTGGAGCCACTGCAGGTAGCTGAGCAGCATGCCCCCGCCGATGGCGAACTGCGCGAGGAACACGTGGAAGATGCCCAGCCCACCGATGACGAGCCCCTTCATGAGCGGGCCGACGTCGATGACGGGAAAGTATTCCAGGGGGGGCATGCACACCATGATAGCCCGGGACAACGCAGCTTTCGCAAGACTCGGCTGGTCGTTGATC
>JBMLMS010000475.1:0-4948 GCA_049243925.1 Pirellulales bacterium | reverse complement strand
CCGCGGCGGGTGGCCGTGAGCGGAAGCGAGCCCGCCACTGGCACGCGGAGGCCGTCGGCCACGAGCGTGGCCGAAAGCGTGAAGGGCAGGGCGTCGCCATCCTCGGCCAGCCGGCCCTGGGCGAGGAGGGCATCGAGATAGGGCTTGAGCGCCCCGCGGATCGTCTTGTCGGTGGCCGGCCGGGAGGTGTCGCCCACGAGGTTGCGCAGGTCGCCCCCCGCGATCACGTAGGCACTCGCCCGCGGATCGAAGGCCAGCGCATCGAACGAAAACTCCGCCGCCGTGGCCCCGGTGGATTCGTCGCGGAGCACGAACTGCAGCACGCCCTTGGCCGGCGGCACGAACACGTCGGGAGCGCGGATCGCGAGCTGGTCGCCCTCGGCCGCGAAGAATTCGTCGATCCGGGCGGCCTCGGCCTTGGTGCCCGCGGTCTTGCCGACCGTGAACGTGAGCCGTAGCGCGCCGGCATCGGCAAAGGCGAGCATGCAGCCGGCGTCGGTGCCGCGGCTACGGCGCGCGACGGGCACGAGCAGGTGGCTCGTGACGCCGTAGGGCGTGGCGAGATGGATGTCGACGAACTCACGGCTGTGGCAGTCGGCGGTGCAGGGGGCGGCGAGGCCTTCGGCCGGGATGGCCAGCCGCTCAGTCGGCGCGGGGAGGGGCTCGGCGTGCGCGGGGAGGGAGACGAGGGCATGACAGGCTGAAGCCTGTCCTACAGGGGAACGGAGGTGACAGGCTGAAGCCTGTCCGCCGTTGGCGCCGCCGAGTGTGTGCACGCCAGGCGGCACCGCCACCTCCAGCACCTCGCGCGAGAGCAGCCGAAACCGCGCCGGCCGGCCGCCCGCGATCACCCGCGTGTCGTGCACGCTGAAGCCCTTCCCAAACAGAAACAGCGTGGTGCCCGCCGCCGGATCCACGCCCGGCGCTCCATACCAGCCCACGAGCTCGGGCGCGAGGTCGGTGACGCCAGCATCAAAGAGCTCGAAGCCACCGCTTGTGTTTTCATGCGGAATCTTTGCCTCGAGCGACTGCTGTGAAAGCCGCCCCTCCAGCTGCTCGGCCTTGCGCATCATCCGGGCGAGCTGGCCCTCGCGGTAGAAGTGCTCGCAGCGGCCGCAGACGGCGATCGACCGCTCGATCGCCTTGACCGACCGCGAGAGCTCGAGCGTCTGTTTCATGTCGGGCGTGGTGACGGCGGGATGCGCGAGCGGAAACCAGCGCGTGTCCACATCGAACGCGAGCCGCGGCACGAACGACGGCATCACGACGATCGCCACGCACTCGCGGATGCCGGGCTCCAGCTCGCGCTGCATCAAGTCGGCGTCGGACGAGGGGCCGCAGAGCGTCTCGCCGAAGGCCGCAAGCTGGCCGCGGGTCGGCGGCGTCTGCACCCGCGGCATGAACCGCCAGCCAAACGTCGTGGCCCCGTGCACGAAGCCGACGGCCGTGCGGTTGACCGCGATCACCGCCATGTCGGCCTCCACGCGGCGGGTGTAGCGGGCGAGCGACTGGGCGTTGAGCCGGCCCGACGCGAATGCCGCGGCCGTGACGATCTGCAGCTCGCGGCGGCGGGCGAAGGCGTCTTCGACGGTCTGCTCGTCGATGGCGGGGTCGAGCGCGAACACGCGCACGGGCCAGCGCCGGCGCACGTAGTCGTTGAAGGCGGCCCGGGCCTCGGGATCTGGATCGGGGCCCACGAGCGGGCCTGTGCAGGCTGCGCCGCCGGCCGTGTCGCGCATGTCGGCGGCCAGCCGCTCATCGAGGAGCGTCGACTCCACGAGGATGCCCCACACGAGGGCCGCCGTCGCAGTCTTGCAGAGCGGCTCGCCCGAGAGCCGGTCTTCGCAGCAGATGCCCGCAGCCGCGGGCATGGCGAGTGGCTCCGGCAGGGGGAGCCGCTCCGGCAGGGGGAGCCGCTCCGGTAGACCTTCGACGAAAGGTTCGGCCGCCCCGGTGCCGATCGCAGCGAGCACGTGGCAGCGCACGATCCCGAGCTCCTCGCTGCGGCGGCCGCGCACGAGGTCGGCAATTCGCCAGCCGGGCAGCTGCGCCCAGAGGTCGCGGTGGCGGTCGAGGGCGAGAAAGTCCCAGGCCGCGGTCAGCTCGGCCTCGAGAAAGCCGCGCACGTCGACATATTCGATGCACGGCCGCGCGGCCGGATGCGCCACGAGCGCCCGGCGGGCCGCCTGCACGAGCACGGCGATCTGCCGCACGCCCGCCACGTCGGCCAACTGCGACGTGGGGATCGGCATCCGGGCCCGACGGCTCTTCATCGAGGGCGCCGTGGAGGGCGTGATCGTGGGCAGCCGCTCGGAGAGCGACCGCATGGCCGCCATAACGCCTGCCCGCGGGGAAGCGGGATCGGCCGGCGCGAGGATCGTTTCAGACCAGGCCAGGCAGTCGGGGTCATTCACGCAGTGGTAGAGCGCGGGAGCCACGAGGTCGACGAGATCGTTGATCACGAGGTCGCGGACGGTGCGCGGCAGAAGGTCGTCGTCGAGCTGCGGGTCGACCGTGATCGTGATCTCCGCGCCGTGCCCCTTGCGGGTCTTGCCGCCGGGCGTGATCGAGACGGGAATCCGCACGAGGTTGAGCGCGTAGCCCGGGGCATCGGCGGAGTCGTCGCCCTCGTTGACCCGCCGCAGCTCGTGCAGATGGTGGAGATACCGCGAGAGGTGATCGAGCTGGAGCGTGGGCTCGAGTGCGAGCGGCGCATCGGCAAACTGCATGTCGGCCGGGAGCGCGGGCCCCGCGAGCGGCCCCGTGCGGGCGATCACGACCGGGTCGGCCCGGCCGACGGCTTCGTTGGTGGTGGGGAGCAGCGTCTGGATCGAGTTCACCACGCTGGCATCGGGGGCGGCGACGAACTCGGGCCCGCTCCGCCGGCCCGACGCCGACTGCAGCGCCAGGGCCATCCCCAGAAACGATTGGTCGCTGCGGCGGATCGCCGCCTGGCTGTATTGCTCGAAGAGCGGCAGCTGCCGCCGCATCTCGTCTTCGTATTCGAGCCGATGCCGCATGAGGCGATTCTGCCCCCACACGTCGGGCGCCTTGGCCACGATCGAACCGTGGAGATTCACCTGCCGCTCGAGCCAGGCGAGCTCGCGGCCCAGCCGCTCGATCTCGTCGTCGGAGCACGTGTCGGGGCGGGACCGGTGCAGCGCCTTGAAGGGCGCGGCGAGGCCATCGACGAGCCGGCCGAGATCGCCGGCCTGCACGGAGCGGGCGGGCAGGGGAGAGAGGCCGGGCAGCATGCAGGCCACGGCGATCGCGACGAAACCACGCTTCTTCACCGCCAATCCTCCTTGCGAGCGAGACCAATTAGGGGGACACTACCCCCCAAGAATCGGACGGCCGAATCGGTCGATTGATCAGAACCGTCGTCACCGGCGATCTCGGGCTGCGCTGCCCGCCTTACCAGGAGCCCTCATCGTGAAGTGCCAGCATCGGCATCCGATCCAGTGCATCATCCCGCCGTACATCGTCGAGCACATGGCCCACTCGGCCGACCCTGCCTTGCGCGAGATGGCGCTCGTGGCCCTCGCCGCCGCGGCGGCCGTGCGTGCCGTGCGTGCGTTTTCCCAGCGGATGCCCACGATGCTCGCGGCCCCGTCGCCCGCCGGCCGTCGCCACCGGCTCGTGTACGACGCCCGCGGCCGCGACGAGCTTCCTGGCAAACTCGCGCGCAGCGAAGGGGAGAAGAAGACGGCCGATGCGGCCGTGAACGAGGCCTACGACTTCTCCGGCGACACGTTCGACTTCTTCCACTCGCTCTTCGGCCGCAACTCGCTCGACGACGCCGGGATGTCGCTGATCTCGAGCGTGCACGTGGCCGAGGCCGACGGCCGTGGCTATCAGCCGATGAGCAATGCCTTCTGGGATGGGGCGCAGATGGCCTACGGCGACGGCGACGGCGCGGTGTTTCGCCGGTTCACGCGGTCGCTCGACGTGGTGGCCCACGAACTCACGCACGGCGTGCAGGCGTTTACGAGCAACCTCATCTACCGCGGCCAGTCGGGGGCGCTCAACGAGCACTTTTCCGACGTGTTTGGCGTGCTCGTGCGACAGTGGCGGACGGGCGAATCGGCCGACAAGGCGAGCTGGCTCGTGGGGGCCGAGGTGCTCGTGCCCGCGCCGACACGCCGGGCGATCCGCGACATGGAGCACCCCGGCACGGCGTTCACCGACGACCCTGCGCTCGGCAGCGACCCGCAGCCCGACCACATGAAGAAGATCTACACCGGGCCCTCCGACTCCGGCGGCGTGCACATCAACTCGGGCATCCCGAACCGGGCGTTCGTGCTTGCCGCGCAGGCGCTCGGCGGGCCGGCGTGGGAACAGGCCGGCCGCGTGTGGTATGACGCGATGCTGCAGCTCTCGCGCACGAGCCAGTTTGCCGACCTGGCCCGGATCACGGCCCAGATCGCCGGCGACACGCTCGGGGCAGCGGCGAAGAAAGCCGTGAAGGCGGCGTGGAAGAAAGTGGGCGTGTGAGCGGCCCTCCAGGAAGCCCGAGACGCGAGCCGAAGGGAATCCGCGTTGCAACGGAGCGCCACCGCCGGCATCCTCTCGGCTTACGCCTCGGGCTTCCCTGATCGGCGCGGAATCATCAAGCGATGCGGATCACATTCACACAGTCGGGCGGGTTTGCGGGGCTGCTGAAGCACTGCCGCGTGGATACCACCGCGCTCGGGCCCGAGGAACGCACGCAGGTGGAGGCGCTCGTCGTCGCGGCCGGCTGGGAGGTGTCGTGGGAAAAGTTTTCCGACGGCCGCGACCGCTTTCAGTATGAGATTGCGATCGAGCGTGAGACGACCGTGCACGTGACGTGCGACGATTCGTGCGTGCCCCCGGAGGCCCGGCCGCTCGTGGCGTATTTGAAGGACCACGCGGTGTAGGACAGGCTTCAGCCTGTCATGACCAATGTAGGACAGGCTTCAGCCTGTCA